>NZ_JBJUDF010000143.1:0-49237 GCF_046067725.1 Planktothrix sp. | reverse complement strand
CTAAAATCTTCTGAACCGGAGAGATATATTGTAAGGAAAACCCAGAAGGAATTTTAACATGAAACTGGTTAGGAGATTGAGATAACTGAATAGAAGGTTCAGAGGATGTTTTTGAGAGAAATTTAGGTTTATAATTTAAAGCATATAAAGCAACTTTAGCCGAAGAAAATCGAGCATCTACGGCAGGTTCAATTAAAGTTTCTAACCAGGTTTTAAAGGCTGGTTCTAGGATATCTCCATTAAATTTAATCTTAAAATTTTGTTGAGGTAATTCGGCGGGAGGAATTCCGGTTAAAAGATGAATTAATGTGGCTCCTAACGCATATAAATCTGAAGCGGGAACGGCTAAACCTCCAAATTGTTCAATGGGGGTATAACCAAAGGTTCCAACAACAGTAAAGGTAGATCCGGGGGTTCGCGGTTGAAGTTGAACTGCACCTAAATCAATTAAATAAATATGATGATCTTCTCCCCAAATTAAATTACTGGGTTTCAAATCTCGATGTAAAACTGGGGGATGAAGTTGATGTAAATAATTAAGAATTTCTAAGACTTCAAAAGCAATTTCATAAAGTTGTTTTTGACTAAAACGATGATGTTCGTCTAATTTTTGTTTTAAGGAAGACCCTGGAATATATTCTGTCGCTAAAGCAAACCAGACATTTTGATCATCAAGGGAAAAATAATCTCGATATTTAACTAAACGGGGATGATTTAATTGCTTTAAAATTTGAGCTTCCCGTTCTAATAATTTTAAATCTTCCCATTGCATTGAACCTCCCAACGCCAATAATTTTACAACCGCTTTATCCTTCAGGATTAAATCATCCGCTAACCAAGTTTGGCGAATGGGGTTTTCATTGAGTTGGCGTTTAAGTCGAAACCGATGGTTTAGAAGGGTTCCCGCAGTTAGCATTATCCTTAAAATAGATCATAAAGGTTAATTTGATATTGTATACCAGGGAATAGGAAACATAGATTAAATATTTCAGCAACGATGAATCTATGATTTAAGTTTTTCTCCTGTGGTGGTGACAGACTTGATCGCTGAGTCAACGTAAAGTTTCGTTACAACTCTTATTAAAATGTTTAAAATTTTTCCAAAATCGAATCAACCCTTTAACCTAGAAGTTTAAAGCAATATTACAAGAGAGAGCCAATGCAAGATCTGAAAAAGTATCGTATTCGATGCACACTCACCTATGGTGATATCTACAGCCAAATTATCGTTTGGCTCATTGTCATCTTTATCGCCTTAGCGACTTCATTAGCACTGTGGAGTACAGCCCGACAAATTTATGCTTTAGCAACGGTGGGCTTAATTGTTGTGCTGTCTTTACCTTTTTTACTCTTCGCATTTGTCACGACTTTATTTAACCATATCGAAATTTTATCCGTAGACCCATCCATTGAAGACGCACCCAACCGCGCGGAAATGCCAACTTCCCAAGCGGCGAAAGTTGCGAGTTAGAAATTAAAACTATCTAATGTTAAAACTTCCCTTGTTTTTGACGAGGGGGTTTTTTTATATTGCACTATGGAAGGATATACAGAATAATTAGAACTGTGCACGATGCTAGAACATGATGTGATTATTGTTGGGGGCGGGTTAGCTGGATGTCGGGCGGCGGTAGAAATTGCTCGCACGAACCCCAGCTTAAATATAGCCGTTGTCGCCAAAACTCACCCTATTCGTTCCCATTCCGTCGCCGCCCAGGGGGGTATCGCTGCTACATTAAAAAATATTGATGAAAGTGATAGTTGGGAAGCTCATGCTTTTGATACGGTTAAGGGTTCAGACTATCTGGCTGATCAAGATGCCGTTGAAATTTTAGCTCAAGAAGCCCCGGATGTAATTATTGATTTAGAACATTTAGGGGTATTATTTTCTCGTCTTCCTGATGGACGCATCGCCCAACGCGCCTTCGGAGGACATTCTCACAACCGCACCTGCTACGCCGCCGATAAGACAGGTCATGCGATTTTACACGAACTCGTCAATAACCTCAGACGTTATGGCGTTCAGATCTATGATGAATGGTACGTGATGCGGTTGATATTGGAAGACGGACAAGCCAAGGGTGTTGTCATGTTCCGTATTCATGACGGAGAGTTAACGGTTGTTCGCGCGAAGGCGGTGATGTTTGCAACGGGAGGCTATGGTCGGGCGTTTAATACCACGTCCAACGACTACGCCTCCACGGGGGACGGGTTGGCGATGTCGGCGATGGCGGGAGTGCCCCTGGAAGATATGGAGTTTGTGCAGTTTCATCCTACAGGTTTATATCCGGTGGGGGTGTTAATTTCGGAAGCGGTACGAGGGGAAGGCGCTTATTTAATTAATAGTAATGGGGAACGATTTATGGCGACTTATGCCCCAAGTCGCATGGAATTAGCACCCAGAGATATTACGTCTCGCGCGATTACTTTAGAAATTCGCGCAGGGCGAGGAATTAACCCGGATGGGAGTGCTGGGGGGCCTTATATTTATTTGGATTTACGACATTTAGGACGGGAAAAAATAATGAGTCGGATTCCTTTTTGTTGGGAAGAAGCTCATCGTTTATTAGGCATTGATGCGGTGGTTCAACCGATGCCTGTCCGTCCAACGGTTCACTATTCAATGGGGGGAATTCCGACTAATATTAATGGACAAGTTTTAAGCGGTATCGATAGTTTAGTGGATGGATTATTTGCGGCGGGAGAAGCGGCTTGTGTCTCGGTTCATGGAGCTAATCGTTTAGGGAGTAATTCGTTATTAGAATGTGTGGTTTATGGGAAAAGAACCGGGGCTGCGATCGCTGAATTTATCCAAAATCGGAAGTTACCGACGATTGATGAACAACGTTATTTAAAAGAAGCCCAAGAGCAATTACAAGCGTTATTAGATCAATCAGGAGATTACCGAATTGGGAAACTTCGTCAAGAATTCCAAGATGCAATGACGGAGCATTGTGGTGTGTTTAGAACGGATAGCGTTATGCGAGAAGGGTTAAGTAAAATTCAAGAATTACAGAATCGTTATCAACGGATTTATTTAGATGATAAAGGCAAATGTTGGAATACAGAATTAATTGAAGCCTTGGAATTAAGAAGTTTAATGATTGTGGGAAATATGATTTTAACTTCAGCGTTAAATCGTCAAGAAAGCCGAGGAGCTCACAGTCGAGAAGATTATCCTCAGCGCAATGATGAACAGTTCCTGAAACATACCTTAGCTTATTATTCACCTGCGGGTATTGATTTAGCATATCGTCCGGTTAAAATTACGATGTTTGAACCCCAGGAACGAAAATATTAAAAAAGTAGTGAGGCGTTCACGCCTCCTAGCCCTAAAGCGCTTACTACAATTGACATATAATAGAGAGCAAGCAAAAACTCTTAAAACCAAGTCTATGTTTACTTATATAGCAATCCTATTTGATTTAGGGTAGGGGCAATTCATGAATTGCCCCTACGGTAAGGGTTTTAGTCATAGAGGTTATTACAACCTATTTAGACTTGCTATAGCAAGGTACTGAATCAAGTTAAAAGCCTCACGCTTGTGGATCAATTGCGGTTATTAGAAGACTTGAAAAAGATGATTGAGTTACAAGAAGAAGTTGGAGAAGATGATGAATTAATTTCAGCAGAAGAAATAGCCCAGAGCGAAGTTGCTTGGCAAGATTACCGGGCTGGTCACGATCAGGGGATATCTTCCAAAGAACTTAAATTAAAGTTATTTGGAGAAAAAAAGGAAAACCAAGTATATGTTGTGACAGCAATTAATTCTAGGGGGGATGTTTACAAATAAGGGCGATCGCATTTTTGGGAAGAAAGGAGCGATCGCACTTTGGGAAGAAATGGGCGATCGCTTTCGATGAAAACAGTAGTTTAGAAATTTTAGAATTAGCAGAAAATGTTTTAGATGATTCAGTGGATCAAGAAGAAAACTCTGACCAAGAAAACAGTAGTTCAAAAATTTTAGAAGTTGCCGAAAAGCAACATATTAATACTACTCACCAGTCAGAGGAAGAAGAAATATCAAAGATATCACTAGAGGCAATTCTTAAAGAGGCATTACCAGTATTTTTGTCTTTGTTGGTAATATATATCTTGTATAAATATTTTTCCGCCTAGCCTCTAACTGATTTTTAGCCCTAAAGGGCTTACTACAATTGAGATATAATAGTAACAATATGGTAACTTAATATGACCACAGTTCAAAAAACAGTAGATATTAGTGTAACACAAATGAGCGTGCAAGAATTATTACATCTGGTTGATGAAGGGACAGAGATTTTACTGACAGATGGTAATAACCCTTTGGCTCGTCTAGTTCCTATTTCTCAACAAAATGTACCTCGAATAGCCGGACTACACGAGGGAGAAATATGGACAAGTAATGATTTTGATGCACCATTACCTGAAGAATTTTGGACAGCAGGTGGATGAAATTATTATTTGATACTCATACTTTTATTTGGTGGGATAGTCAGCCCAATCAACTATCACAAACAGCGTTGGCACTGTTGCAAGACAGATCAAGTATTTTGCTACTTAGTGTAGTCAGTATTTGGGAGATGCAAATTAAGTTACAGGTAGGTAAACTAACACTAAATCGAGCTTTAGTAGAAATTATTGAAAGTCAGAAAAAAATTAATCAAATAGAAGTGCTACCTGTGAAACAGGATCATGTTTTAGCATTGGATAGTTTGCCACTTATTCATAAAGATCCTTTTGATCGTTTGTTGGTTGCACAAGCGAATGTAGAAAATGCTGCCTTAGTTAGCGGCGATCCAATTGTTGCCCAATATTCAGTCAATATTATTTGGTAAGTAACTTAACCTGATCGCTTTTCCCTCCATCTTAAATTGCTATAATAACAATCAACCCAAAAATCTCAATATCAAGCAGAATGTCTACTTATAGCGAGGTACTGAGTCAGGTTCAAAATCTCACTCCTGACGAGCAACAACAACTTTTAAAAGTATTGTCAGTATTGATAAGCGATTGGATAATATAGAGTTGCATCCTGAATGTTGCTTCGCGTTTGGTGAGAACACGGTGAGATTCTTCGCTGTGCTCAGAATGACAATTAAGGGTCAACGCTTCGATTAATTTTTTAATTCTTCGGTAAAATCGACTCCTGCACCTCGACTATTTTCGCCATCAGAAACACCATCTCCATTGACATCAACTAAGCTAACTCCGGCTTGAAAATAACATTGTAGGGTAACACTGCCATTTTCTGAAACTAAAATATTAATATTACCTCCTTGAGTCGCGCATTCAAAACTCATGTTTTCGACGGTTTTAATGTTTCGGTTTAAAATCGCCTGAATTTCAGGATTATCACTGGAAATTTCGACCCCAAATTGTTGTTCATAACCCGGAAAGGGCAAAACCCCTAACGGTTTTCCAGTGCGTTCTCCATTCTCTATTGTGGGTTCCCAACAACTTAAATAAACGACTTTTGATTGATCAGAATGAGAATAAACAGATAATCCTAAAATTTCAGGAGGTAAACACTCCTGTTGATAATTTTGGGTTTTTTCGGGAAAATTAGATCCTAGGGTTTGCCATAAAGTTTCGCAGGATTCTGTTTCACAATTTCCGATAATTTTGATTGTTCGTTCTGCTAAGGTAGGTAAACTGAAGGTTAAGCTCATTCCGAAACTCAGTATTGATAAAGATAAAATGTTTAATCGGTTCAATCTTTTCATGATTAATAAAATATTAAAAAAAATAATAGGGAAGTTGATACTAACCCTATTTTATCAGATTTTTAATTTTATTTAGCAATGATTTAGATTAATTTCAGGATTCGCATTTGGGATAATAACCAATTTGCCATGGTTGCTCGTCGGGTCAGTCTTGGCTTGAGTTCTCCAATTTTATATCCTTTAAAACCCAAGGTTTCTTTTAACATTTGTTTATTTTCATCAGGAATAGAACGAGTTAATTTCATCGTTGCTGGACGACTTTCTATAAAATTCGGAGGTTGTGGATAGTCTTCTTTCCAGTAGGGGTCAACATGAGTTGTATCCCATTGTTGAGTGTCAGGATAATAGTGATATCCTAAATAATGCCAAACCAATTGGTTAACAAGATCATCCTCAATTTCTTCATTAATAATTGCCCAAATGGTATCAGTGGTTAAGGGTGGAAGTTCTAGGGAATCAGTCATTATGAAATGGTTTGATTTTGCAGGACAATAATGGTTGAAAGTCCCCACACTCAGCTTATAGCTTCTGGTGGGGACTTTCTGCTTCTGTGATCAATTATAGAGATGAAAGGGTTTAAGCAATACTTCCTGAACGTTTCCGTTTGAGGAATAATCCAGCTAAAACACCGGAAGTTAATAATCCCATAATAGTTCCCGGTTCAGGAACAGCCGCACTAATGGTTGTGGTGCCGCTGACTTCATTCGCTGTAACCACTAAAGGTTGTCCGGTGGGGCTATCTTTGGCTGAAATAAATAAGACACCTTCTGTACCGAGATCTCCCACAGCTAATAATTGTTCAGGAGTTGGAACAGGATTACCATCTTCATCCACACCTAACCAATCATCTTCCGTGAAGGGAACATTGAAATTCCGATTATTAGAATAGTTAACAAAGGAAGGATTTAAGGGGTTGGTAATATCATAAATCATGACTCCACTGATACGTTCTAAACCAATAAACGCATAGGTGCGACCATTAATTTTTCCAATAGTTACCCCTTCAGGTTCCGGCCCTTTGGCATCACTACGGCTATCAAAATTATTTTCTGTATTATCAGAGTTGAAATATTCTGGATATAAATCGGCGGTAATTTGTTCAAAATCATCACCACTATCAAAAACTAAGTTTCCGTTCTCATCCCAAATGGAAAAACTTCGACCCCCAAAGGTATAAAGCTTGTCAAAGTCTCCATCTCCGTCGGTATCTCCCATTTGATTGGTGACGATTAAACGACCTAGATTTTCATTTTTTTGCAGTTCTTTTGCATTGGGAAAGGCGGTTGGGTCAAGCACTAAATCTTTAACCCGGACTTCTTCACTAAATCCATCTTCATCAATACTTGAACCTTCATTGGCTGTGACTAAATAGGTTTTACCACCTACGGTATAGCTTTTCATTTCATCCGGCTGATACATTCCGTAGAGGTTGGAATAGTTGGTGATATTAATAGCATTATCTCTATCACTCGCATCTAAACCATTTCCTTTTAAGCTATAATCCTTAAATCCTAAGCCAACAATCTGGGTAAATTCTTCTTTTTCCAAATCTAATAAACCCATAGCATTATTTTCTTGGAACGTGACCCAAGCTTTTTTTCCATTCTTAGAAACGGTAATATATTCAGGTTCTAGGGACTGAGCAACTGTGATGCCTTCTGGCCCAAAAATTCGGACATTTTCGCCCAATTGATCATGTTTTGAACCTCCAACATTAAAGTCGCTTAA
Organism: Planktothrix sp.; assembly: GCF_046067725.1. Lineage (NCBI taxonomy): Bacteria > Bacillati > Cyanobacteriota > Cyanophyceae > Oscillatoriales > Microcoleaceae > Planktothrix > Planktothrix sp. The sequence goes on along the minus strand of NZ_JBJUDF010000143.1, from coordinate 41,804 downwards.
ACCAATAAATTTCTGAGTTGGACTTTCGCCTAAAAATAGTTTTTCTAAGTCGATTAAACTAACTGAACCTTCCGGGTTAACCCCGGTTATATAGTTGGCTTCTCCTTCATTAGCGACTAATATTTTTGAACCATCTGGAGTAAAGGTTAAAGTATCGGGCAAAGCACCAACCTGTACCGAAGAGTTTTGTAAATTATTGTTAAATAAATTGCCATTAGCATCTAAAAAAACAATACTTCCAGGGCTTTGAGTATCTACATTTTTAACAGCTACAGCAAATAAGCTGTGATTTTTATATTGAGTCTGACTGACACTTAAAACTGTTCCAAAAGACGGATCAAACTGGGTAATATCAATACTGGTCTTGAGCAAAGGATTGGTTGGATCTTGGATATTGAGAATATCTATTGAATTGGTGCTTTGATTCGTAACAAACAAATTAGCTGATTTCGGATCAAAAGCCGAGATTAATGATGCTCCATCATCAAAAATTCCTGTTGAATAGGTTCCCAAGGGTTTTAATCCAATTGCCATGGCGGGAGTTGCCATTAAACCCAACAAAAAAGTTGAGGGAATGACTAAATTTATCAAGTGCTGTGTCTTGATGAAATTGATACTTTTACCCTGATTGTTTAACATAAAGCTACTATCTCCTAATATTTTTTTATGAATAACATTCATAAAACCCTACTTTTATGAGCGTTAAACTCTAAGATTGACCCCTAAAAAATGCTTATAAATCTGGATTTGAAAACAAAAAGAAGAAATCAAAGACCAAAATTTATAAGCTGTTTTGGCGATAATTCTGCGGACTTTACTGACTTAATTACATTTAGGTGAACACCTATTTTTGGCAACTAGGATGTATCCTAAACCTTGAGTCATAAGCATTGATGAGGGCTTTCTGAACATTCATTTTTTCCTAATATCGAGCATTCTTACATGGCTATCACAAAAATACAAGTTTTGAATCGAGAAAATACGGATATTTTTACCAAATCTTTAAAAAACTGTTCAAAAATTTGGATTATCTACCGTAAATTTTCGGAATGATGACTTTCTACTGATACAGACAATAGGTTCAGAGTTTGTTAAAATCACGAGTAAGCTGCAATCTTAGGGCAGATTTATACTCAAAGGACTCGTGATCACACCCAAAATTCATCAGCCTAGATTGTATTGATACAGGATTCAGCATCAAATCGGTGGCTTTTGGCATCTACCCCAGGGTCAAGTTTGATTGATTGAACTCCGGTACAATTGTCAGGTACTCAAACAATACAGATCACTTTTCTTTCTCAGGGATCTCCTTTGGAGAGTAATCGATCATGTTGAATAAAATGTTGGGAAACGTCTTGTTTCTGGGTTTTGTAACCTTAATGGTAGGTTGTACTCAGACTCCACCTACTCCCTCGGTGACAACAACCACACCGACCCCCACAAGCACAAAAGCCCTTGTGATTGGGGATGTCACAAACCAACCCGCAAAAAAAATTACACGCTATCAGCCTTTAGCGGACTATTTAGCAGCACGTTTATCTCAATTTGGCATTGGTGTGGGGGAAGTCAAGGTTGCACCCGATGTAGGAACGATGGCAGAATTTCTCAAGTCCGGTCAAGTGGATATCTATTTTGATAGTCCTTATCCAGCCATGATTGCAGTTAATCAATCCGGGGCTCAACCGATTTTACGACGTTGGAAAGGAGGCGATGCAATTTATCGCACCATTATTTTTACCCTAAAAGATAAAGGCATTGAACGCCTAGAAGACTTGCAGGGAAAAATGATTGCCTTTGATGATGTCAGTTCAACTTCTGGATTTGTTTTACCCTTTGTTTATCTTAAGGAAGCGGGGTTAAAACTCACAGAAAAAGATTCCACAACGGATGAGGTGGCGAGTGATGAAGTCGGATATGTTTTTAGTAAAGATGATCAGAATAATATTCAATGGGTGATTAGCGATAAAGTGGATGCCGCCGCCGTTGATCATCGAAGTTATTTAGATATTCCTGAAGAAAGCCGTCAGGCTATGGTGATTTTAGGGGAAACCGAAGAAGTGGCGCGGCACGTCGTTTTAGTTCGTTCAAGTTTGCCTCCTCAAGAGGTAGAAGCGCTCAAACAAATTATGGTCGATATGGATAAAACCCCCGAAGGAAAGGCTGTTTTAGAACAGTTTGAGGAAACGGCTAAGTTTGATACCTTCCCGACCCAAAACGACATTGCCAGAATGCAAAAGTTATATGAACAAGTTCAAAACAGGTGAGTTGGATGCTCCAATTCCGACACAAACGATTATCGCTCGCTACGAAGCTTTCGTTAGCAATGACCAGTTTAGTCATTCTGACGGTGGCGGGTGTCACTTGGCTTTCTCTTCATCGTCAGCAACAAACCTTTCGTCAAGAACTGGAGCAACAAGCGGAGCTTTTACTCAATACTTTAGCTGTGACTACCTCCGATCCCCTTTACAATTTAGATGCGGATTTTTTAGAAGAAATTATGCAGCAGTTAGGACGTAATAAAGTCTTAGTTGCAGGTCGAGTTTATGAACAAGAAGGACGGGTGGTGGCGGATGCTTATAGTAATTCAGTTCTGACTTATGGGATTAAACCTGATCCGTTAGGCAAAGAATTGATTAAGAGTGATCAACCGATTTTTTTGTGGGAAGCTGATCAATTATTAGCAGGTCGTGCGGTGGTTGTGGGTCATCAACGTTTGGGGGCTGTTAGTGTTGGGTTATCTACGGCCCCAGTTTATCAAAAAATGGAGGAAGTTCGCAGCCAAGGGATTATTGTTGCGTTGATTGCAGCAGGGGCAGGAACGGCTTTAGCATTGTTAATGAGTCGTTCAATTACGGAGCCTCTGGAACAAATGACTGCCGCCACCCAAGAATTAGCGGCTGGAGATTTGAATCGAAAAATTGAGATTAATAGTCAGGATGAATTAAAGGTTTTGGCGGATTCGTTTAATAGTATGACGGAGCAATTACAAGATTTAATTCAAAGTAAAGAACATTTAATTAGAAGTTTGGAATTAAGGGCTGAAGATTTACGCCTAAGTGAAGCGAAAAATCGGGCTTTATTGAATGCGATTCCTGATTTGATGTTTCGGTTTAATCGAGAGGGTGTGTTTTTAGATTTTAAAGCACCTAGAGGGGATCATTTTTTGCGTTCACTTGGTAAATTTATGAATCGAACGGTTTATGATTTACTACCAGATTATATTGCCCAGATTTATGTTCACTATGTGACGACTGCTTTAGAAACCCAAAACATACAGATTTTTGAGTATGAATGGTTTGTTCAGGGGAAACGCCGTCATTTTGAAGCTCGAATTGTGGTTAGTGGTCAAGAAGAAGTCTTAGCGATTGTCCGAGATATTACTGAGAATAAATTAGCCCAAATAGAATTACAGCACGCGATGGAAGTTGCAGAAGCTGCTAACCAAGCTAAAAGTGAATTTCTAGCACAAATGAGTCATGAATTACGAACGCCTTTAAATGCTATTATCGGTTACAGTGATTTATTGCAAGAAGATGTAAAAGATTTAGGATATGTAGATTTAATTCCCGATTTACAACAAATTAAAACATCAGGACTACACTTATTAACAATTATTCAGGATATTTTAGATATTTCTAAATTAGAATCCGGTGAAATGACAATCCATTTAGAAAGTTTTGATCTTTCTACGTTAATTAATGAAATTCAAGCAACAATTCAGCATTTGGTTCAGACCAATAATAATACTTTCATTGTGAAGGGTGCTAATTATCTAGGAACAATGGTTTGTGATCGAACTAAAGTCAAACAAATTTTATTAAACTTATTGAGTAATGCCTGTAAATTTACAGAGGCGGGAATGATTACCCTGACGATCTCTAATTCTTCTGTTCGGTATGTTTCTAGTCAACGTCATGTACTCTCTAATTCTGTTCACCAAGCTGTTGCAATTAAAGGGGAAGATTGGATTACATTTAGTGTTGCAGATACTGGAATTGGGATGACTTCTGAACAACTTGAAAAAGTATTTCAACCGTTTATGCAGGCTGATAATTCTACCACTCGTAAGTATGGGGGTACAGGATTAGGATTATCTATTACTCAACGTTTTTGTGAATTAATGGGAGGATATATTACGGCTTCCAGCGAAATCAACGTGGGTTCAACTTTTAGCTTTTGTTTACCTAGAGTTCTTGAAGAAGTTCCCCATAAACAGCAGATACAAGAACAAAAGCAGGAAACCCGATATCCCTAATCAAATATAAAGTAAGTTATAATAATTTCTATAAACTTTAATATTGATACAGCCAAAAGATGAAGGAAAAAAATTATATTTACTTACATGGTTTTGCCTCTAGTCCAGCTTCTAAAAAAGCTCAATATTTGCGCGATCGCTTTGCATCTGTGGGTATTAATTTAAACATCCCTGATTTGAATCAAGGAGATTTTTCACATTTAACGTTAACGCGACAATTAAAACAAATTGAATCAGAATTTGCAACTGTTTCCAAACCTATTATTGGGATTGGATCAAGTTTTGGAGGATTAACAGCAGCTTGGTTAGCCGAACAAAATTTATGCGTTGAACAATTAATTTTACTCGCTCCTGCTTTTAATTTTTTATCAGAATGGTTTCTCAAATTAGGAACAGAAACATTAAACCAATGGAAAGACCAAGGGAATTTATCTGTTTATCATTATGCAGAAAACCGAAATTTACCCTTGCATTATCAATTTTTTGAGGATTTATCCCAATATTCGGATCAACAGTTACAGCGTGAAATTCCAACCTTAATCATACATGGAATTGAGGATGAAATAATCCCGATTCAAGCCAGTAGAAATTATGCTGAACAAAGACCTTGGGTTAAACTGATTGAACTTGATAGTGATCATACGTTAGATAATGTTTTAGATGAAATTTGGCAGGAAATTCAGAGAGTTTTAAAAGAATGATTTAAATTGATTTTTAAGTTTTCGGATGTTTTTTTGAAAAGGGTTTTGACTCGGTTTAGATTGAGGCAAAGTATCAGGCTTAGGTTCGTGTAAATAGCGATAATGTTCCCAAATCTCCCAATAGGGGCATCCGGGTTCAATCCGAATTCCTGCCCAATGAAGGTATTGCAGGGGTTGATTGACTTTGGTATCAATTAATCGATAGCCATCCTGTTGAAAATGTTGGCTTCCCGCCCAATTTCCGGGGCCTTTATTTTCTCCTAAGACCAAATTAAATCGCCGTTTAACCCGCTTTAAAATCATATAATTAATGATGGGTTGGTCTGAGGTTTTTTGAGAAAAATCAAAATATTCTGGGTGGGCTGCACATTCAGCAAAGGTGTCATATAAATCCTGTTCTGAAAGTAGGTTTTTCTTAGAAGCCCACCACCCTCCATTAAACATACCTTTTAATTCTTCTGGACTAAATACCGTGTAAATTTTGGGTGTAAAAACATTGGTTAATCCGCCTGCGTGTTGATAATCGCAACAGAGAAAATCATACTCTGATAGAGAATCTAGCCTATCAATAATTTTCTCAAAAACTACAATATCTGTATCGATATATAAGAATTCATCAAACGGCCCAAACCAGCAGGCTTGCTTCCGAAATTGATTTGGACGGGCAAAGAATTTTTCTCCAAAAATCTGTTGAAGTTGAATTGAGAGTCGTTCAATAAAGTTTAAATCGTCATAAACTTGTACGCCATAATCTTGTTGTAAACGTTCAGCAACTTGATGATAATTGTTATCATAGGGAATCAAAACAACAGGGGTTTGGTTATCGTAAGTGCGGATACTATTGAGTAAGGCGATCGCTTGATCGGTAAATTTATCGTTAGCCGTAATATAAATCCCACGAGTCATAAAAATCTCCTCAATTTCATGAACAGGAAGCAGAAAAACAAGAAGCAACGATGCTGGAGGTAGGAAGCAAAAAAAGAGAAGGAAAATCGAGGGTTTTTACCTAATAATTTCCAGCACTGTTAATTTCTTCAGGTATCGTTTCTGCTTAACGACTTAAGTTGAATTTTCGCAAAATGCGCTTAACAAGACTGGGTTTAGAACTTACATTATAGGGAACACCTGGGGTGGTAAAGACGGGGCGTTTTTCAGGTTCATGTAGATAGCGATAATATAAAAACACATCTCGGTAGGGAAATTCAACGTTTTTACCTTTACAGACCGCTTCCATCACACTTGGCATAATTCCAATGTAATGAAAGTACGTTAAGCGATTACCTTTATCATAAAGAATATGATCTTTTTCTTTAAAATGACTAGAGGTAACGCTGTTCCCCGTTCTAATGCTGTTCGGTAAGTAATAGGCAAAGTTATAAATGGGGATTCCTGAACGCATGAACATATAATTCAAAACCGGTTGATCTCCTTTGGGATACAGAATTTCTAATTCTCCTCCCTCTTGCAAATTGGATAGTAACCATTGACATTTTTCTTGATCAAATAATCCTCTTTTCGTTGCATAGAACCCAGAACAAAAGATTTGAGAATCAATTAACTCTTGCGGAAAAACCTGGGTTAATTTAGAAGATTTAAGATTATAAATTCTCTCCGGTTCAAAATGCTGAAAATCATAAACAACACAATCATATTCATCTAATTTATTAAAAATAAAATCAAGCGGACTCATTAATAAAGTATCAGCATCCATGTAAACAAACCGTTCAAAAGGGCCATTAAAGCCACAAAAGCGACGATGAGCTCCATAAAGCCTATATTTTTTATTGGTACTGGCGGGACTGGCTCCAGCCATAAATTGATCCCAGTGATTAATAATTTCTTGATTATTATATAAACTGACATTTGGACGCCGGGCAATTTCCTCGCTTAATCGTTCTAACCGCTCATCAAAGGGAAACACACAAACGGGTGTGTCTGAGCCTGAATTTGCATCAATACTATTAAGTAATGCTACGATTTGATCGTAAACTACATCATTACCAAGGGTATAAATTCCCTGCATACTGATTCCTCTCTTTTTATCAATCTTTGAGATAATGCCCGTTGAGCCTTAAAAATTAATCAAATTAGAGGTTAAACGCTTCAGAAAACTCAGATAACCAATTCAATAAATTTAGTTTGTGTAAAATAATCTGTCGAGCTTCTGTGATCGCAGCTTTCGCTTCAAACCAAGCATCAGGGCTGCTAATAACCTCTTGAATATAGGATACTCCTTTTTCATCTAAACTGGGTAATCTTAAGAAACTGCCTGGAGGCAGTAAGTGATCGGCTGCTGGCCCGCCATAATAAATGGGAAGACACCAAGCCAGTAAAGAATCCCACAGTTTTTCCGTCACATACCAATTATTATCAGCATAATTCTCAATTGCTAAGTTGTAATAATAAGGAGCCATTCCGTACCATTTATTTTTTAATTCTCCCGATGCTGTGACCCAAGTGGGTAATCCCCGACCATAAAAATCAATTTCCCGATTTTGAGCTTGTAACGCTTTCAAAAAATCTAATCGTTTCCGATGATTAGCAGTGCGATTAACTCCCGATGTAATCCAACTACAAGCCTTGACTTTTTCAGGAGGATTCATTTCATTTAATTCGCGAAAGGCGTTGGAATGATACCAAATAGCCGGCATATAATTAGGTGTTGGGGCGAAGTCATCAGGGCCAGAAATATAACCGCAATATTGTTGGGCTGTTTCATAATTGCTTTTATTGATTTCCACGACTTCTTCTAAGGGAGGTTCGCGCAATAAATAAATTATCTGGTCTTTGGGAACGCCTCTAAACTTTTCTCGAATATCGGGTTCGGGGGGTTGAGGTTTAAGGGTTTGTTTTAAGCGTTCTTTCCACGTTAATTGTTTAACGGGTTTCCCAAAATCAAATTGATAAAGTAACAGAAAATCTGGCTGAGGATGATTGGCTTGAATCCTAATATTACCCCACTTGCCAAAACTATAAGGCGTTTGTTGCCAAAGCCAATCACCTTGGTTTAAGCCGGGATAGCTGGTCATCATGCCAACAATTTTTTCAGTCATAGTTTATTCTAATTGAATGATTGATACAGTAACAAGAGGGATACGCATCGGTTCTAAAATGTGAGCTAAAATTTTAGCAATCCGGTTTTCCCAAGACAACTGATGAGAAAATTCCAGATTTTCTGCATATCCCTTTGAACCGATAAAAATTTAGCAGGAGCATAACATAAATTCCTTCAGGATCAGTTGAATTTAATTTGAAAGTTTGCTATTTAAGCGAATTTTTACACTGTGTTCAATAAATTCTAGGCTATCTAGGATAAACGTTGCTGAACGATAGGACTCGTTCAGTAGTTCTTGCCGTTCTTCTGGATCATCGATTAACTCATCGGCTAATAATTGCAGGAAACCGATCATCGGGTTAAGGCGGCTGCGAACCTCATAGGAACTGCGAATAATGGCGCGATCGCGACTGGCTTCATCAGCAAATTGCAGGGTGTAAAGTTGAGTATATTTTCCACCTTTTGCCAGCAGTTGATCATGGGTTCCTACCTCCGCTAAACATCCTTGCTCTAAAACAGCAATTTGATCAGCTTTTTGAATGGTGGATAAACGGTGAGCGACAACAACCGTTGTGCGCTCATGACTGAGTTTATCAATGGCTTCTTGGACTAAACGTTCTGAAACCGTATCTAAGGCGCTGGTGGCTTCATCTAAAATCAGGATATCGGGATTTTGTAGGATAGCCCTAGCAATGGAAATGCGTTGACGTTGACCGCCTGAGAGTAAAACACCGCGATCGCCAATGGGGGTGAGAAACCCTTGGGGTAACTTAGTAATAAATTCTTCTGCATTGGCTTGTTGAGCCGCAAAAATAATTTCTTCATCGGTGGCATCAGGTTTAGCGTAGGCGATATTATCTCGAACAGAAGCGTTAAATAGAAACGTATCTTGGCTGACGATTCCCATTGATTGTCTTAGAGTTCTTATGTCAAAATCTCGCAAATCTTGACCATCAATTGCTATAGAACCTTGAGTTGGATCATAAAATCGGGGAAGAAGATCTGCCAAGGTGGATTTTCCCGCACCAGAACCCCCAACTAAAGCTAAAGTTTGGCCTCGTGGAATATACAGGTCAATATTCTGAAGGGCGATTTTGTCATGACCGGGATAGATAAAAGAAATATTATTAAAATGAATCCCTTCTTGAATTCCTGTAAAAGGAATAGAACCGGATTTCATAATCGGTTTATTATCCCGTTTTAAAAACCCGCCAATAATGTTAATTGCTGCCACCCGTTGCGCTAAGTTACTCCGAGCATTATTGAGTTGAGAAATCAGAGGTAAGGTACGGAATAGGATAAACAAATAGGTGAGTAAAATCGTTGATAAGGCAGTAATTTGATCTTGAGATAAAAAGAATTTTCCGATCACAATTAGCACTAACAGAACGAGCATATTCACCACTTCATTGATTGGGGCAATGGCGGCTGAAGCCATTTGAGCTTTATAATCTGCCTTTTCTCGTTCTCGAATTAACTTTTTAAGCTGTTCATATTCAGGGTTTTCATTAGCAGTGGCTTTGACTAAGCGAATTCCATTCAGAACTTCCATCTGCTTAATTGAATAATTTCGGGAGGCTTCTGACAGAAGATTACCTGATTGTTTAGCTTTCCCAATAATATATTGATTTAAAATAGTAACAACAAATAGCAATAAACCTGTTGCTAAGGTGAGTTGCCAAGAAATGGAGAGGAGAATGATCACAAACACAAAAATCGTGATCGAGGTGGTAAACATTCCAATATAAATCCCAATGGCACTGGAAGCCCTGGCAATTTCTCCCCCTAATTGGTTAATTAAATCCCCTACTTTTGTTTTTGCATAGAAATCTAAATCCACATCTAACATTAACTTTAATCCGGCTTCGCGCATATCGCAGGTTAAGGCACGACTTAGGGAACTGGAAACTATGCTACTCCAATAGGTTGTTAAGTTCTTTAAAACTAATGCTAATAAAATTGCTAAAGCCATTAATCCTAATCGATAGGATTCGGGAACATCCACAAAAGGAAGTAACATTTTTTGGATTAAAGGAGGAGCGCCTTTCATTTCCATTTCTTGACCTAGAAAATTTAAGACAACCGGAACAATTAAGGTGGTACTAACGCCACTAAAAATAGCTCCAGAAAATCCTAATAAGATTGTCAAGATAATCCTAGTCGGATATTGTCGTGCATATTGAACTAAATAGTTTTGATTAGGCATACTAAATTTTTATAATTAATCCCATCGTAGCTTGAACCTTTATTGTACATTCTTACATTTATCTCTGGGCTTGAATTCTAATGCAGTTTATCAATAATCTCCTGTAAAATAACAGCCATTGCATCAAGACTGTAGTTCTCAATACATCGCTGGCGGGCTTTCCAACCTTTCGCCTGCGCTTCTTCAAAATCATCAAAAATCCTCCCTAGGGTTTGAGCAATTTGTTCGGGTGAACTTGGCTCTACTAAATATCCAGTTTCGCCCAAAATTTGAGGAATATCTCCAACTTGAGTTGCTAGAATCGGTTTTGCCATTGCCATGCCATCAGTTAGCTTTAATGGAAATTGAGCTTGCGCTGCGGGAACATCTCGTTGAGGAACCACAACAACATGGGCTGCGGCAACCACTTCAGGCATCATTATAGCCGGAGTTTTTGGTAACTTAATGATCCACTCTCCCCATCTTTCCATTAGTTGTTGGTCATATTCATCATAGGGGCTTCCTCCCACAATTACTAATTTAATATCCTTTTGATTGAGTTGTTCTAAGGCAATCAAAACATCTTCTAATCCTTTATAGGGTCTAGGTGCTCCCGGAAACATTAAAACTCGATAGTCCTTCAATCCATACTGAAAACGACTGGCTTCTGAATCATAACGTTGGGGATCAAATAAGTAGGTATCTTTTCCATTGGGTAAATAAATCCCGCCAAAGCGTTGCTTTAAAAATTGGGTGTGAAGGGTGATACAATCGGCTTGAGAAACCAACCGTTCGATCCATTTTAAATAAAGGGGATAATCGGGTTGTCTTAAAGAGCCATCAGGTTTAAGCAGATCTCTTCCCAGTTGTTTGAGGGAAGGTTTATATTGGTACTGTTCTCCCCCATGCCAGCTTAATTCCCAATCATCAATATCTAAAATCACAGGACGATGGGTTTGCCATCTTTTGAATAAAGATAAAGCAAAGCTGGTGGGTTTGAGTTTATAAGCATAGATGATGTCCCCGGTAATCTGCTTCAACAGTTGTTGAGCCGATTTAAAAAATTGAGGATAATAGGTTTCTTTGATGATAGAAACAATCGGAATATCATCACTCAGGGTTAAGGTTTCATCTGCGGCTTGAGTGAAGCCGACTATTTCGATTTCACAGTTGATTTTTTTTAGGGCTTGAGCCAGTAAAAAGGGGCGAACAGCACCTCCCCACCTTCCGGCTCCGCTACTCGATAAATCACCAACAACGATTGAAACTTTCATAGTAAAACAGGCTATCCTTTTTTCATTGTGGAATTTAACAATTTCTACTCAAAAATTTTGCAAGAGAAAAAGTTAAGGGTTGCGTTGGGTATAAGCAGGAATTAAAAGTTGTGGTTTCTATCAATTTAGTCTTGATCCATTACTTAGGTTGATTTTTTATGAAAAAAGGTAAGAAATTAGTGTTTTTTGCAAAATCTTTATCCCTAGAAACTTTACTAATTGCAGCAATCTTCATTAGCATTTCTATTAGAGTGATTAACTTAGGGAGTCGCGAGTTTTGGTACGACGAAGTATTATCCCTGCTCTTATCGACCGGACAAAAAAGTGCTTATGTTACTCCGAAGGATGTCCCTGTTGTTTTAGCTAATTATACTCTACTCCTGAATTTACCACCGGAGTCTAGTTTTAGTGATCTTTTAAGAACTCTAGTCAGTTTGCTCAAAGGAATTGTTGCAGAACCTCATCCCTTCTTATTTTATCTGAGTCAGCATTTCTGGTTACGGTTATTTGGCAATAGCGAAATTGCCCAACGCAGTCTTAATCTGTTAGTTAGTTTATTCAGTATCGGGTGTGGTTATGGTTTAGGACGAACTTTATTAGGATATCGAGGCGGTTTATTATTTGCAGCCGCTTTAGCAACGAATCCTTTCTTTTTATTCCACTCTCTCAATGTCCGAATGTATGCTCCATTAGTGTTATGGACAATTTTAAGTGCTTGGGCTTTAATTCAGTTAATCGGTGTTGATAAAATTAAACCTCAAAACACTCCAATTGAACATAAAACGCCCCTAAAATTGAAACAACAACTGTTTTGGACAGGGGTATTAATTGTTGCTGTGGCGGCAGGATGTTTAACGTTTTATTTATTTGCTTATTGGGTGATCACTTTAGCCACTTTAGTCTTATATTTAGATCGACGTCACTGGTGGCAACACGCTTTACGTTTAGGAACTGGGGTATTAATTACGGTTCCTTGGGTGTTATGGGGAACTCGTCAACAATTGCGGAATGCTGACTTAGGACGGTTTAGCACTCCTGATGGTTTTTTTGCCACAATGATACAGCATTTACAAGATGTTGCTTATCTTTTAGGGGTGCAATTAGGGGTAGGAGATTGGATTACCAGTATTCCGGTTTGGGTTGCAGTAACTACGGGTATTTTCTGGATTATTGTTTTTACAATTGGCAGTATTCGTCTGTGGAAATTGGGAGAAAATCGACGCTTAGGAGTCGTGTTAATTTTAGGAATTTTCCCTCTGTTTTTAGCCTTAATAGCGGATATTGTTGGTAAAAAATTTACAATCGGCTTTGGTTGGGGAAGAAGTTTAATGATGATTCTTCCCGGTTGCTTATTATTGATAACGCTCTTGATTCAAGAAATCAAAAAAGAACCGTTATATCGTCTGACAGCAACGGGTTTAATTCTCATCTATTTAAGTATTAGTATAGGCGATTATAGTTTAAGACCTCGGCAAATGTTTCATCAAATTTCTGATATCATTGCCACTGAACCCACCACCCCTACCTTAATTGTTATGAATTCTCAAGCGTGGGGTCATGTGAACCGTTTAGCTTATTATATTTCTCCTCAATATCCTGTGTCTTTATTGGCTCAAGAATCTGCTAAACTTGCTCCGGCTTTGGAAAAATTGTTAACCTCTCAAACCTTACCCTATGGAAGAATTATTGAGTTAGAAGTTGCTGAACCTGTTTGGTCTGAACAAATGACTGATAATCAAAGACAAGAAATTCAAGCTTTGATGAATCAGAATTTTAGATTAAAAAAACAGGAGCCTCTATCAGGAACAATGGACATTGACCAATTTACAGTTAATTTATTTGTCAAAAACCAATGATCAACATGAATAAAAATAAAATTAATCAAATAACTTTTATTTTAACCGCTTTTTTATTAACCTATTTTTGTATTAAAACCATACAATTAGGATTAATGTTGTTTTAATTCCTATTACCTTTGTAATTTTTTCATTTGCAAGGTCACGCAAGGGTAGCATCAATTAATCAACTACAATAGGTGAATTAATTTTTATCAGATATATTAATTTATGGCAACATCTGCTCTTGCTAAACCCTATACTCGTCTGAGTGAACTGTTACCCACTCTAAAAGCCATCGCTATTTTCTGGATTGTACTTTATCACATTTGGGCTTATACCAAAGGATATCTTAAATTTTCAGAAATCACGGAGATTTTAACTGAAAATGGTGTGAAAGGACTGATAGAAGGATGCCTTAATTTCTTTTGTTTAATGGGAGAACAGGGGGTACATATTTTCCTAATTGCAAGTGGGTTTGGACTGGCGACTTCTTGGTGGAAAAATTACCAAAAAAATCAAAATAATCCTAATATTATAGCATTAATTCCCTTTTGGAAACGGCGATTATTCAGAATTTTTCCCCTGTATTGGATGGCTCATGGTTTAGCTTTATTGATCTATTGGATAAATCCTGAAAGGGTTCCCTTTGGTCAAGAAGTTTGGACTCAAGGAGGATTAACCATTACCTCAGCAATTTTTGCCAGTTTAACGACTTTGAGAAATTTTATCATGCCCTTTTATACCTTCTTAAATGGGGCTTGGTGGTATGTAGGATTAATCGTTCAACTTTATTTTGTTTTTCCATTTTTAATTCGCTGGGGGAAACGTTGGGGATGGCAAAATCTGTTAATCAGTTCAATCATTATTTCTTTACTTTATCGCGGATTAATTGTTTTTCTTCCCCTGAGTGATAGCGTCACAGATCGATTATTACGGGGAGCATTTTTTCCGTCTCGGTTATTTGAATTTATCTTAGGAATCGTTTTAGCGATCGCTTTATTAGAACAAAATTCTGTATCTAAGCATTTATTGAACTGGAGTCTAAATCTACTGTTTCAACGCCGATGGTTGGGAATTTTGATCATGATTTGGGGGTTAGGATTAGCTGGTGATTGGGTATCGGAGGAAACCTTAATAGTGTGGAGAATTCCCGCCGATTTTTTAATAGGAATAGGAGAATTTTTTGCGTTATTTCAAATCATTAATTATTTACCAAGCCTGAAACGATGGTTGAATCCCATTGGCGATACATCCTATGGAATTTACTTAATCCACATGAACTTAGAAATCTTTTTATGGGTTGCAATGGGTTTTATCTCGTTTTATTGGTTACGTTTATTGCTAGTAGTTGCGATCGCTTGTTTATTAGGAGGATTATTTGATCTAGCTGGAAATTGGATGATTAAACAGGGGTTAAAAAATACCCCTTTCTCTTCTTAAACAGAATCGCAAAACTCGCCATCATTTAACTTCCGTTACCCGCCAACTTAATTTTAAATTCAGCCAGAAATTCCAAAACGTGACAATTGCGATCGCAATAATTTTAGAGACATAAGCATTCATCCCAAATATATTAAACAGGAGATTGACAATTAAGACGTTTAAAATCAACCCCGATAAACAAATTAAGTTAAACTTCAAAAAGCGTTTAACTCGTTTTCCCATGCCTTTCTGATGGCTAGAAATATCTCCAAATGTCCATAGATCATTCCAGAGAAAATTATTGAAAATTGCCACTTCTGCGGATAAAATTGCACTGCGGGTTAAGGCTAAACCGAGAACAGTATAAAGGAGATAAAACACTCCCATATCGACAAAAACACCACTAAATCCTACAATTCCAAATCGTAAAAACCGCATTAATGGCCATCGAGCCAACCGTAATTTCACTAAATGTTGTAAATATTCAATATATTGTTTCCAAGTGACTTTACTTTCTCCTTCTAAGCGTTCTTGGAAAACATAACCGACTTCTCCTACCCAACGAATTTGACCTCGACCTAACACTTCAATCAGAATTTTATAACCCACCGGATCAAGGGTTTTCCCAGCAATTGCATCTCGTCTGACCATAAAATATCCACTCATCGGATCAGACACTCGACCGATGACACCGGGTAATATAATTAATCCTAAAACCTGCGCTCCTCTCGATAAAAACCGCCGAACAATACTCCAATCACTAACGCCTCCTCCTTCAACATGGCGACTCGCAACCGCTAAATCTGCACCCCGTTTTATTTCTCCTAAAAGTTGTAATAAACTTTCTGGAGGATGTTGTAAATCTGCATCAATAACCCCTAAAATTTCTCCTCTGGCGACTTGCCAACCTCGGATCACGGCTGTTGATAATCCCCGTTCTTCTTGACGTCGCATGACTCGCAGTTGAGGAAATTCTGGCATTAACTCCGCCGCCACCTTCCACGTTAAATCCGGGCTATCATCATCAACAATAATTAACTCATATTGATTGGGAATTGTTGCTTCTAATAACTGAGTTAACTGATGAACAATTTCCTTAACATTTTCGCTTTCCTTATAGGTGGGAATTACCAAAGATAATCGAATTGCAAACTCCCCTATTTCTGTCGGGATAGCAGCTTGTGAAGGAATCTGTAATGACCCTGTGGGAACTGGAAGAAGGCTACTGATTTCAGGCAAATTCATAGGGGGTTTGACCTCATTAATGATTAGTTTGATAGCATTGATGATGAATTAGCTTTCACAGGAAGACTTGATCATCACTCAGCTAATTCCTTGATGCTAATTATTCAGCTTGGGGTCTGTTTTCGCGGTTTCCTTAAACAAAAATTAAATATCATTAAATTTGAGCCGACCTGTTTGGACATAATCAAAAACTCGATTAATCTGTTGGCGTTCAAACTCATTAATCTCTTTATCGGATAAAATAGCAGAAGTTAATCTCAAATAGTCAACATGACTAAGTTGACCGGAATTAATAATCCGATCTGTCATTTGCAGAATTGAGATTTTAGACCGAGTTTGAATTGTCCAGAGCATTTGAATGATCACCTTTGTGATTGAAATATGGACTTAATTTTACGATAAGATTTGCTAAACGACTGACGTAAACCCGGAAAATATTAACGATTCTAACGTTTGATCAAATTGTCCTAGGAGATGTTTGTTTTATGCAAATTGAACGAATTCCAGCCCTCTCTGATAATTATATTTTTTTACTGCATGATCCCCATCGGAAAATAGCAGCCGTTGTTGACCCCGCAGAAGCTGATCCTGTTTTACACCATTTACAGACCTTAGATGCTGAATTAGTTGCAATTTTTAACACCCATCATCACGGAGATCATGTAGGAGGAAATACTAAATTAATCCAACACTATCCTAATCTTACGGTTTATGGTGGTGCAGAAGATCAAGGCAGAATTCCGGGTCAAACGGTATTTTTAAACGCGGGAGATCAGGTTCAATTTAGTGATCGAATTGGGGATGTCTTGTTTGTTCCGGGTCATACAAAAGCCCATATTGCCTATTATTTCCCGCCTCAAAATAGCGATGAACCGGGTGATTTATTTTGTGGGGATACTTTATTTGCTGGGGGATGTGGTCGTTTATTTGAAGGAACTCCTCAACAAATGGTGACTTCCCTAAATCAGTTCCGTAATTTACCTGAAACAACTAGAGTATGGTGTGCCCACGAATACACCCTGAATAATTTAAAATTTGCCTTAACGGTAGATGCTGACAACTTAGAATTACACAATCGTTTTCAAGATGTCAAGTTAGCTCGCAGTCAAAATCAACCGACCATTCCCTCAACAATTGGTTTAGAAAAACGCACTAACCCGTTTTTACGTTGGGATATTCCGAGTTTACAAACCGCAGTCAAAAGTCATGATCCGATCCAAACCTTTGCTCGTTTGCGAGGAATGAAAGACCAATTTTAAAGAACAGATTTTGTCGGGTGCGATAGGTCGAGTTAAGTCATCGGTTAATGCAAAAACGGATCATGGACTTGCGATCGCACCCGGATTTCGTTAATATAGAGTGTTTGGGTTAAAAAAAATATAGGAACTGATCATGGCGAAGCGTGTTCAAGTGGTTCTGACCAAAGATGTCAGTAAACTCGGAAAAAATGGGGATCTCGTAGAAGTGGCCCCTGGTTATGCTCGTAACTATTTACTACCTCAGAGTATCGCAGTTCGGGCAACCCCCGGCATTCTCAGACAGGTAGAACGTCGTCGGGAAGAAGAACGTCAACGGCAACTGGAACTTAAACAACAAGCGGAAGCTCAGAAAAAAGCCCTGGAAGCGGTGGGTGTGTTCAAAATTGCCAAACAAGTTGGGGAAGAAAACGCAATTTTTGGAACTGTTACAGAGAAGGAATTAGCAGAATTGATTCAACAAACCATCGGTCAAGAAGTTGATCGTAGAGAAATTACTCTCCCCAGTATCAGCAAATTAGGAACCTACAAAGCTCATATTAAGTTACATTCAGAAGTAACGGCTGATGTGGATGTTGAAGTGGTTTCCCTCTAAATTTTTATTGGATTCAATTTAACCAATCCTAACAGCTTTTCCCCTTAAGCCCGGACTTGAGTTCAGGGCTTATTTTTATTTTTGTCATTTTAAAGAATAATAGAGATTAGCAACCGTTAAATCTGGAACTTTAGATTGTTTTCGAGATCCAGAAACTTTTTCTCTTTGAAAGAATAATAGAGATTAGCAACGGTTAAATCAGGAACTTCTTTCCAGTTGGTTAAGGCTAATCCTTTAAAATTCAAAGCGATCGCTTTTTGGATAATATAAGATTCATACTCCGAGCGTAATTCGGGTTTAAGGATAAATTTAAGTTGATCTTTCAAAGCCACAAAATGGGATTGAGCTTTTAATTCTTGATACAGTTCAAAGGGGGAAGGTTTTTGTAAAGCATTAGATTTTTGGGCTTTATTTAAACTAACAATATCTGTTACATTAAAACTAGCTAATTTTTCCTGATCCTCAATCGATAAATTTTGTATGACTTTTAAATTGTTTTTCCAGAAATCAATTAAAATTATATCATGATTAATAATATAATTAATTCTAGGAAATATAAAATCAATCTCTTCTTCTGATTGGCAGGACTCTGTTAATTCCATGCAATCTTTGATAATCTTATCTTTTAGGTGATTTAGTTGAAAAATACAAGCATCAAAATCATTTTTTAAAATATCAACTAACGCTAAAGTTTGTTCAATCGCCCAAGCAGATTGTAATCGCTTCCATTTTTCTGAAATTAAAGGCGAAGAAATAAGCTCTTTATTGTTATAAATAGCCAAACAAATTTGTAAATTATTCCAAATAAAGTTTAATTTATCATTTCTATCTTTAGAATTTTGTGTGATTAAAGCCGATGGAAGCTGATTATGATGAACAGACTGAAAGATTCCATAAGCCTTAACAAACTCAACCCGGTGCATTTCTAGTTTAATTTCTTGACCGACTTGATTAATCGCTTTTAAAATTTCATCTCCTTGATGATTAATAATGGATTTTAACTCTGTAAAACCTGTTTGAAGCTCTAACAAAACTTGATCTAATTTTAAATTTGATTTACCAGTTTGCTGTAAATTTAGTGCTGAAAGTATTCCCTGTAAAGCCACACCGACTCCTAACGTTGCTGTTGCTGATTCTAATATACTTGCCTTTTCCTGTAAGCTCTCCATGCCTTTTTTAAGCTCGTCTAATTCTTGAGTCAGATGGTCAGATGCGACCTTACTTTGATAGTTTAGGGCGAATTTCACCCCCACTTTTGCAATAATTAATACAGTGCCCGCATAAGGAACAGCGGCGACAAAGGGAGATGCCACATCTAAAGCAAAACCGATAGACTTTAACAAAGTTGCTAAATCTTGAGATTCCATAACTAAGTTAACCTGAGTGCCAAAAGTGAGTATAATTAATTATATCAGTGATATCTGTTAAACCTTATCTCTGATCTGGCAAAAATTTTAGTTCAATCGCAGCTTAACGATAATGAATGAATCTCTTAATGCTTTTCTGGCCATTAATCAAGCTATTCAATTCATCCAAAACAATAAAGATGAATCTTCAGAATTAAAACAATCAGTAACAGATTTAAGTCAATCTGTTCAATCTTGTACTGAGGAAATGAGAAACTTTGCTCAGAAATTAGATAAATTATTAAAAAATTGTTATCAAGATTTAGATCAAGCTGAAGAAGTTTGGAATAGTAAAGCCAGAATTGTATCTATCCCCAAGGATGAAATTTGGGCACAGATCGCACAAATTAGCAATGTAGAGGTACGCATTCGTAATTTAAGGAAAAAATGTCAAACAGAAGTTGTTCAAGAAATGGAACAAGCATGGTCTAATCGAGTTATAGAACTAAAAAGACAGTGGTTTACTGAAAAGAATACCGGAAAATTAAAATCCGAATTAGGCTTATCAGATAAAGACGGTTTCATTAAAATTGTAGAAAGGGAATTAATGGAGCAAAACCGTAAAATTATTCTAGCAATTAAACATAATATAGAATTACTATCTGAAGATTTTTCTATTTTTAATATTCATAAATTAGACTCTCATGTTAGTTGTTTAGAAAGTAAATACAAGAATAAGTTGATGTCTAAAATAAATGATGAGATTGTTAGGATAAATTTATTTTTTAATGTAAAACATACCTTTCCTAATCCTTTAATTGATTTAATAAAACCTTCTTGGGAAGCCTTTCGCAAAGACTGTTTTTTAGTTGTTAAAATAGAAAAATTTGATGATTTTTCAAATACAGTTCTATTATTTACAGAAAGTAGCCTATTACCAAGGTTAAACAAGTGTTTCAATTTAGCTATATCTATTGTCAGATTTTATTTAACCTTTTATGATGATTTATTAGAGAAACAACATAGATATGAACAAGAAATCCCTGAAAAATGGCAATCGGAAAAACAATCGTTAGATCAACTTCGTTCACAATTAGATAAAGTTCAGACGGAAATCAATCATATTTTGAATTATATTTCCTAATCTTAAAATCCTACAAATAACCGAAAATCAATCCAATCGTAGGGGCAAAGTCTCCTCGCCCAAAATTGAATTTGTTACCAATAAAATTTGTTTTTTCCGTAAATCTTCATTAAGATTACTGAATATTAGGTTAGGGGTGATTTTATCCGTAAACCTTGGTTAAAATTATTCAATATTGGGTTAGGGGTGATTTTATCCGTAAACCTTGGTTAAAATTATTCAATATTGAGTTAGGGGTGATTTTATCCGTAAACCTTGGTTAAAATTATTCAATATTGAGTTAGGGCGAGGCGACCTCGCCCCTACGCAGATAGGTGATTATTGTTGTGTTATAAGTGCGTAGGGTGCTCCATCAACGCGCACGCACCAGATAGGATAGAATAGAAGGGAAAATTTTTTTTATTGAAATCCTTTTATTATTATAATGAATGAACCTCAATTTTCCAATATTAGCGATCGCATTCCCCCGCAAAATATAGAAGCAGAAGAAGCTATTTTAGGGGGAATTCTCCTCGATCCAGAAGCCATTAGTCGGGTAGCAGAATTATTACAACCAGAATCCTTTGCCCTGAAATCCCATCAAATTATTTATCGGGCAACTTTAACCCTTCATTTTCAAGGAAAACCCACCGATTTAATGACCGTTACCACTTGGTTAGCGGATCAAAAATTACTTGAACAAGTGGGGGGACAATTAAAATTAACTCAACTCGTAGATCGGACTGTTTCGGCTGTTAATATTGATCAATATGGTTTATTAGTCTTAGATAAAAAAATCCGTCGCAGTCTGATTAATGGGGCATATAATATTATAGAATTAGCTTATGATACCAGCCAAGATTTAGAAACGGTTCTCGATAAATCTGAACAACAAATCTTTAATATTTCTCAAGTTCGACCCCAACAGGATTTAGTATCAATTGGTGAAACCTTAATTGATACCTTCCAAGAAATAGAAGACCGTAATGAAGGGATTTCTTTACCGGGTATTCCCTGCGGATTTTATGATTTAGATGCGATGACAGGAGGTTTCCAACGGTCTGATTTAATTATTATTGCGGGTAGACCGTCAATGGGGAAATGTTTAAGTTTTGATAGTAAAATTGTTCTATCCGATGGCAGTGTTGTCACCATTCAAGAGATTTATAACCGTCAAAAAGCTCAAATTTTGACTTTAAAATCTGATTGGAAACTTAAAATTACTGAACCTTCAGATTTTATTGATGATGGAATTAAACCTGTCTTTAGAGTAACAACAAAATTAGGACGTTTTGTGGAATCAACCTTGACTCATCCGTTTTTAATGATTCAAGGATGGCGACCTTTAGCAGAACTTAAACCTGGAGATAAAATTGCTATTCCTCGTCAATTAAATTGTTTTGGAAATGAAAATTTACCAGAATATCAAGTTAAAATTTTAGGTTATTTATTAGGAGATGGTGGTTTAACGAATAGTAATGCTGTTTTAACTAATAATAATCCCAAAATTCAACAAGATTTTATTGAATCTGTTCTCAATTTCAATCTTAAAGTTAGAATTGATAACTCAAACCGAAGCCGTGCAGATTCTTTAAATGCTGTCAAAGACTTAAAATTGATCATTGAGAGCAGACAAATTTTTTCTGAAACGTTACAAAAAATTGCTCAATCTAAAGGAATATCAAGACTTGCAATTGCTCAAAGGCTAGGGGTTACTACATCTGCTGTAGATGCTTGGATGAATGGTAAGTCTGTTCCTAAATTAGAATTCTTTGAACAGTTATGCAATTTATTAAACGTTGATGCTGAGATTCTTGCTCCTGATGGGATAGAAACTATTCAAAAAAACAGTAAAAATTCATTAGTAATTTGGTTGCAAAAAATGGGTTTATGGGGAAAAAACTCCC
Organism: Planktothrix sp.; assembly: GCF_046067725.1. Lineage (NCBI taxonomy): Bacteria > Bacillati > Cyanobacteriota > Cyanophyceae > Oscillatoriales > Microcoleaceae > Planktothrix > Planktothrix sp. The sequence goes on along the minus strand of NZ_JBJUDF010000143.1, from coordinate 19,602 downwards.
ATCAAAAAACGATTCCTGAAATTATTTTTAGATTAGAGCGATCGCAAATAGCTTTATTTCTTAATCGTCTGTTTGCAACAGATGGTTGGGCAACTCTTTTAGCTAGTGGTCAATGTCAACTCGGTTATGCCAGTGTTAGTGAAGAATTAGCCCGACAAGTTCAACATTTATTATTACGATTTGGTATTATTGCAACCTTGAAAAAGCGTTCTATTAAATATAAAGAAACGAGACGAACGGCTTGGCAACTGGATATTACCGATGCTTTATCTATCAAAACATTCATTTCAGAAATTGGGATTTTTAGTAAAGAAAAAACGTTATTAAAAATAGAACAAGCGTTAATGAATAAGCACTATCAAACCAATCGAGATTTAATCCCTGTAGAAATTTGGCAAGAAATTGCAACAGTTAAAGGCGATGAATCTTGGCAAAGTTTAGCAAAACGAGCAGGGATTTTAGGATATAGTAATATTCATGTAGGAAAACGACAATTATCCCGAGAAAGACTTTGGACTTTAGCAACTGTTTTAGAGGATTTACCTTTACAACAGTTAGCAACTAGCGAGATTTATTGGGATGAAATTGTTTCAATTGAATTCGTCGGGGAAAAACAGGTTTATGACTTAACGATTCCTGAAACCCATAACTTTGTTGCCAATGATATCTGTGTTCATAATACCAGTTTTGCCGTCGGTTTAGGACATAATATTGCCAAGGGTCATAAGTTACCGATTGCCATTTTTAGTTTAGAAATGTCCAAAGGACAATTAGTGCAAAGATTATTATCGAGTGAAGCCAAAATTGAAAGTAACCGTATTCGTTCAGGACGCATTAGTCAATCGGAATGGGAACCGTTAACAATGGCGATTAGTTCCTTAGCGGAATTGCCTATTTTTATTGATGATACCCCGAATATTACTGTTACCGAAATGCGTTCTAAAACTCGAAGATTACAAGCGGAAAATGGAGGTGCGTTAGGGTTAGTTTTAATTGATTATTTACAATTAATGGAAGGAGGAAGTGATAATCGAGTACAGGAATTATCAAGAATTACTCGGTCATTAAAAGGATTAGCGAGAGAATTAAGTGTACCTGTTATTGCTTTATCCCAGTTAAGTCGAAGCGTTGAATCTCGAACGAATAAACGCCCGATGTTATCGGATTTAAGGGAATCAGGATGTTTAACAGGTGATAGCTTAATCACATTAGCAGATACCGGATTACAAGTACCCATTAAAGAATTAGTAGGTCAATCTGGTTTTTCTGTTTGGGCTTTAAATGCAAAAACAATGAAGCTAGAAACAGCAATGGTTAGTCATGCTTTTTCTACAGGTATTAAACCTGTATTTACCTTAAAAACTCGACTAGGAAGAAAAATTAGGGCAACTGCTAATCACAAATTCCTAACAATTCAGGGTTGGAAAAGACTAGATGAATTAAGTTCTAAACAACATATATGTTTACCAAGACATCTATCTATTTCGGGTAAACAAACCATGACTTATTCTGAGGTGGCATTATTAGGACATTTAATAGGTGATGGTTGTACACTGCCACGTCATGCCATACAGTACACCACAAGGGAGATCGATTTAGCTGAGAATGTTGCATTTCTAACAAAAGAATTGTTTGGAGATGCCATTGTTCCTAGAATTTCCCCTGAACGGGGTTGGTATCAGGTTTATTTACCAGCAACACAAGGCTTAACTCATAGTGTTAGAAATCCAATAGCTAAATGGCTAGATTCTCTCGGAGTTTTTGGTTTAAGGTCTTACGAAAAGTTTTTGCCTCAAGACTTATTTTCACAGCCCCAAGAGTTAATAGCTTGCTTTCTGCGGCATCTTTGGTGTACAGATGGATGTATAAAATTGCTTGCAGGGAAAAAACCAAAACCTATTGCATATTATTCAAGCAGTAGTCAAAGACTAGCATTTGATGTTCAGACACTTTTATTAAGATTAGGTATTAATGCAAAACTTAAAATGATTTCTCAAACTGGTAAGGGCAGAAATCAGTATCATGTCACAATTACTGGTAAGCCTGACCTTGAGTTATTTATTCAAAAGATTGGAGCAGCAGGAGAATACAAATTAGGTTCATTACAAGAAATCTCTGAACATCTGGGAAATTGCATTCATAACCCTAACAGAGATGTAATCCCCAAAGAGGTTTGGAAAACTTATGTTGTACCTGCAATGCAAATTATTGGTATGACAACACGAGAAATACAATCTCGTCTAGGACAATCCTACTGTGGTTCTACACTGTACAAAGCAAATTTGAGTCGAGAAAGAGCCTTAAAAGTTGCCAATATTGTTCAATCAAATGAGCTACTTGCCCTTGCTAACAGTGATGTATATTGGGATGAAATTGTGGCAATCATACCCGATGGAGAAGAAGAAGTATTTGACTTAACAGTTCCAGGTCTGCATAATTTTGTCGCCAATAATATCATTGTTCACAATTCCATTGAACAAGATGCGGATTTAGTCATGATGATTTATCGAGATGACTATTATAATCCTGATACGCCAGACCGAGGAATTACAGAAATTATTATTGCTAAACATCGGAATGGCCCCACAGGAACCATTAAACTTTTATTTGACCCACAATTTACCAAATTCAGAAATTTAGCCAATCCTCGGTCTAGTTAATTTAACGTTAATTCTCCAAGTCTCAACCTCAATTTTAAGTATAATAATTGGAGTATCAAAAAAGACGTGCTGACTAATCAAGATGGAATTTATAAGCGGAATTTACCTGATTTTAGGAGTTGTGTTTGAAGTCATGGGGACAACCTCTATGAAGTTATCCCAAGGCTTTACTCGAATTTGGCCATCTATAGGAATCTTTATTTTCTATGGGCTTAGTTTTACTTGCTTAACAATAGCCCTCAAAAAAATTGAAGTTAGTCTGGCTTACTCAGTCTGGGCTGGATTAGGAACTGCTTTAATTGCTATGATTGGAATCGCGTTTTTTCGGGAGTCAATTACTTCGATTAAATTTATATCAATTGCATTAATTATCATCGGTGTAATCGGCTTAAATTCAGGAAAATAGATCAAAAACCGGGTTTCTGAATAAAACCTGGATTAACCCAGAAATCATCCTTAGAAACCCAGTGTATTTGTAACTTTTGAAGCTAAACGAATTACTTCACGCCCAACAATTCCACATCAAACACTAACGTTGCATTCGGAGGAATCACACCGCCAGCACCGCGAGCACCATAACCTAATTCCGGTGGAATAATTAACTTACGACGTCCGCCTACTTTCATACTCATAACGCCTTCATCCCAACCTTTAATCACCTGACCTACACCAATTTTAAATTGAAAAGGTTGTCCGCGATCGCGAGAACTATCAAACTTTTTACCATTTGTTAAAGTTCCCGTATAATGAACGCTAACCGTGTCTCCTTTCTTAGGAGATTCACCTGTTCCGACGGTCAAATCTTCATACTGTAAACCCGAGTCAGTTGTAATTACTTTTTCTTCTGAATTTGTCATGTTTTGAGCAATAATAATTTGATCATTGGACGCAATCTCTTGTACAAACAAAGGATTGCTAGAAGGTTTCATCGTTGAAGTCGAAGAAACTGTTTGTTGTACCGAAACCGGAGTGTTTTGATTAGCGGCTTTCGCCTGTTGGACGGCTGTTGTAATTTGAGCAACAACTAACACAACCGTACAAACAATAATCACCCCTAAGCTCATTAGAATTTCTCGCAAAATTCATCCTCCCGCGTATACCGATGTACCTTTAGGATTGTTTTCCTATAGAAAACCCAATCTTTAAGTTTGACATTATTTGGGAACTCTTTAGCGCCAAAGACGATTTTCTAAATCTCTAACCTGACGTTCGAGACGGTCGATGCGTCCCCGTAACTCATCAAGTTCCGACTGACGGGGAACTCCCACATCCTGCATTAAATTTCGGAATTGTCGCTGCATCAGGTCTTCTAAACTGGTATGATCTAACCTTAAACCTTGCATCATATCGTCTACAAAGCGTTTAGCTTGCTCTGTATTCATCGTCCCGTCTTTGACCCATTGATCCGTTGCTTCCTGCAATTTCTCAGCGACTAATGATGTTGTTCCGATCCCAATCATCAGTAGTTGTCGCAGCAAGTTATTTTGATTATCCATAGTTAAATGGCCTTATAAGGCTGCTAAAGTGCAAATATAAAGCTAGGCTTTATTTTCAAACTGACTCACATTTTCTATTTTGTGGCATTTTCCCCAAATTCGCAGATTCCATTTGTGCAGCTTTGAATCCTTACCATGTCTCACTGTCCCCGTTGTCACCAACTCGTTGACCCTCAAGCGGTTAACTGTCCCCATTGTCAATATCAGCTTAAAGCATTTGGACATCCGGGTATTCCTCTCTATCGTTCAACTGGGGAGGAATCTCTGTGTGAAACTTGTCTCTATCACGAAGATGATACTTGTAATTTCCCTCAACGTCCTTTTGCAAAAGAATGTACTCTCTATCACAATCGTTCTGAACCTTTAATTCTGAGTCCCATTAGACCCCAGCAAACCATATCGGTCATCATCAGAACTTGGGTTCAACAAAATATGGTTTGGGTTATTTTTTTGGGTTTAATAATTATTAGTGTGCTTTTGACTGTTTTATAATGAATCCTGATTCAGTGACTTTTTCTGACTAGAAGTGAGCTTGGATAACAGATGTAAATAATTTGTAAAGCTTTAAAAAAATTAAAAATGTATGATACAATCAATTAATAAAGGATTTCAAAGGTATCCAGTTTAAAAAGCATATGTTTAACTTTCGCTGGCAAGGAAAATCGCAAACTAAGTTTCTATACTTATTAATTGCTAGTATTGTTTTTCCTGTACTTGCCGTTAGTTCATTTAATATTATTAATTCTCGACAATATTTAATGGATTCCGTTATTCGTTCCATGAAAAATGAGGAGCATAATAGTGGGGAAACCCTCAATCTTTTTATGGAAAATTTTAAATCCGATATTTTATATTTAAGTGAAACTCCACCCATTCAAGGCATTGTTCGTGCCAGGGACAACAAAGGGATTGATCCTCAAGATAAATCAACCTATGCCAATTGGATAGATCGATTAACCATTATTTTTAAGTCTTTCCTGAGAAATCGACCCTATTATGATCAATTGAGATATTTGGATGAAGATGGCAATGAATTGTTGAGGGTTAATGTCGTCAATGGTCAAGTCAATGTTGTTCCTGCCCAAAATTTACGAAACCGAGTTTCTTTAGAATACTTTCAGAAAACTACCGCTTTAAAGTCCGGTCAAGTTTATGTATCTCCCATTAATTTGAATCGAGAAAACAATCAAATTGAAGTTCCTTATAAACCGATTATTCGCTATGCAACGCCGATTTATAATCAAGCGGGTGAAAACCGAGGCATTGTGATTGCTAATATTTTAATTGAACGCTTGTTTGAGCTTGCTGATAATGATAATTTAAACTCAGAATTAAAACAGCAATTTTTTGTTGTCAATGAAAATGGATATTATTTAAGACACCCAATTTCTGAAAAAGAATGGGGTTTTGAATTGAATCAAGATAATAATCTTAAAAATGATTATCCAGAAGTTGTTGTTCAGCAACTGTTATCAGGAGAAAATGGTTTAATTAGAGATGTTGCGAATTCAGTAATCAGTTATAATACCCTCTACCCGGATGCCACCAATCGTCAAAATCCCTTTGTTTTAATCTATGAAACGCCAAAATCTGTGGTTTTACAACCCATCAACCAGTTTATTACCATTGCAGTCATCGTGACCTTAGTGGTTGGCTCGGTTTTTATTGTGATTGGAATTGTTTTGTTAAAAAAATTAGTCAATTCGATTCTGGAAGTGGTGGGGGTCGTGACTTCCTTCTCAACCCAAATTTCGTCTACAATTAATGAACAAGAACGGCTGACCAATCAACAATTATCTTCCGTTCAAGAAACAACAGTAACGATGGATGAATTAAGTGCTTCTTCTCAACAATCGGCGCAACAAGCTGAAGGTGCTGTCTTTGGTGCAAAACAAGCCTTAATTCGTGTAGAACAAGGTACAACAGCCATTCAAAAAGCTTTACAAGAAATGGAAACTTTAAAAATTAAAGTAGAATCCATTGCTGAAAAAATTGTGCAGTTAAGCGAACAAACGCATCAAATTGGCAGTGTTTCAGATGTGGTCAGTGATTTATCCAATCAAACTAATATGTTAGCCTTAAATGCTGCGGTGGAAGCGGTACGTGCTGGAGAACATGGTAAAGGGTTTGCTGTGGTGGCGTCTGAAATTAGAAAACTCTCCGATGCCAGCCAAAAATCCAGCCAAAAAATTAATACTTTAGTTAATGATATTCAACGGATGATTCAAACAACCGTTGTGGTGACAGAAGAAGGAACCAAAAATGTTGAAGCAGGAGTTCATGTCGCACACCAAACGGCTCAAGTTTTCTCGGATGTTTCAAAATCAATGGAACAAATTGTTGAAAGCAGTCAACAAATTGCCTTAACTTCTAAACAACAAGCCGTCGCCATTCAACAAGTTAATGAAGCCATGAATAATCTCACACGGAGTGCCAATGAAACGGCTCTCGGTGTTAATCAAATTAAAAGTGGAAGTGCTAAACTCAGTGAAGCAACCCATAATTTAAAAGAAGTGTTATGACCTTTTTTCAAAGAGTGCTAACTCAAAACGGTTAAGCCTAATTGTTCCTGACAACGTTGAATATATAAGCAAGTCACGGTATCGTTAGGGTTATGCTGTAAAACCGTTTGGAAATATCCTAAAGCGGCTGCATAATCTTGGTTTTTCCAAGCTTCAATTCCTTGGTCAAATTGAGATAACACTAAAATTTCTGAGGTAGAAATCCGGGAAGAAAGAGTTCCTAAAAGTTCATAAATTTCAATCGCCTTTTGTTTTCCTCTCGGAATCACGCAATCAATCCAACGCCAATAAAATCCATCTGAACTTAAAGGATATTGAGTCATTAAGGAATCAGAAACCGTTTCTACCCAAGTTGTCGTTTGGTTCAAATGTTTTAAGGTAGATTGACTCACAATAATGGTACAACCATAAACTTTTGTCAGTCCTTCTAATCGAGAAGCCGTATTAACAACATCTCCAATGACGGTTGAATCCATGCGCTCTTCTGAACCTAATGTTCCAATCATTCCTAGTCCAGTATGAATTCCAATTCCAACTTTTATGGGATGTTGCTGACGATTAAACTCCTGTAAACTTTGCTTCATCATTAATGCCGCCTTGAGTGCATCTTGGCTTTGAAATTGCGGTCGGTCAAAAACAGCCATAATAGCATCCCCTAAATATTTATCAATAAAACCATAATTTGAGGTAATACAAACACTCATTTGATTAAAAAAAGCATTTAACCATTCAAAGGTTTCTTTAGGATTTTGGGATTCTGTAATCGCTGTAAAATCTCGAATATCACAAAACAAAATGGTGACTTCTTCTTCGGTCACATTTCCCAAGCGAATCGATTCAACTCCTTGAGGCGCAATGCGATTTAGAAATTGTTCAGGAACAAATAAACGAAATTTTTCCGATAAATATTCATTAATTTTCCAAGCCACCGAAAGTTGACGTTTTGTGGCTTCTTGAATCGTGCGTTTCATCAAAGTTTGGTTTGAGGTTTGGCGAATTTCCTGTAATTGCAGTAAATTATTGACTTTCGCTAATAATAATCGACTTTTAAAGGGTTTTGTAATATAATCATCCCCCATCGTTTCCATGCCTTTGAGTTTTGATTCTTCATCATTTAAAGCGGTTAAAAAAATGATGGGAATGGTTTTTAATGATTCCTGCTGTCGAAAATAATGGCACACCTCAAAACCATTCATTTCAGGCATCATCACATCTAACAAAACCAAATCAGGAACACAGTTTTGAGCAAACTGGATGGCTTCTATTCCCGATGTTGCGGAAAAGGTTTGATAACCGGCTGATTCCAGTAAGCTTTCCAACAACCGAAGATTCATCGGTTCGTCATCAACAAGAAGAATACAGGGTGAGACATTAGACATAAGATTAGTTTTGATCACAATTTAATAAGAACTCAAAAATTTAACCGATTGAACGGTTTTTTCTAATTTTAAAAATCGTTTTGAAAAACCCATAAAATCATCCGTTGCTAGAAAGATGAGAACATTAACGGATACCATCAACCCAGACTGTAAAATCTCTGTGTTTCTGTTCCTTGTTTCCGGCTATCAGCAACATTTTGAAGAGCACCCTAACTCTATCATTAGAATTTCATCCCTCATTGTATAGATTTTAACCTTCAACTTTCTGACGATTTGAGCAAAGATTTCACCACAGAAAGCATTAAGTCTAAATCCAAAGGTTTACTTAAATAAGCAGATGCACCCGCTTGTAAACACCGTTCTCGGTCGCCTGACATTGCCATTGCAGTTAAGGCAATAATCGGAACTGATTTCCACAGAGGATGGTCTTTGAGTTGACGCATCAGTTTGAACCCATCCACCTCTGGTAACTGCACATCCATTAAAATCAAATTGGGTAATGATTTTTCGGTAACGAGAGGAGAGTGAATAGCTTCTAACATGGTTTGACCATCACTCATTAATTCTATTCTATATCCTTCTAACTCTAAAAGTTCTGAAACTAATAATTGGTTAAAAGGTTGATCTTCTACCACTAAAATTCTAGGAATCAAGTTAGAATGAACTGTAGAAGGGTCAGAAGTATTAGAAGGTTCAGGTGAAGATAAAACCGACGATTGTCGATTCAGGCTTAATTCTTGACGCATTTCGGTTAAAGGCAACCAAACCCGAAATACACTGCCTAGATTGACGGTTGAACTCATGGAAACGGTGCCTCCATGTAATTCTGCCAGTCGTTTAACCAAGGCTAATCCTAATCCGGTTCCTTCATGACGTCGAGTTAAAGAAGCATCAACTTGTTGAAACGGACGAAATAGAAGATGCCAACGATGTTCAGGAATGCCAATTCCTGAGTCTTTCACTTCTAAACAAAGATAGGGTGTACTGGAATTTACCGGAGAACAATCCGGTCGATAATCTTGAGTAATTTGGCTACCATAAGCTAAAAATCCACTGAGTTTAATGCTGCCTGCTTCGGGGGTAAATTTAACGGCATTTGACAATAAGTTAATAATAATTTGTCGCACCCGTCGCTCATCTAAAAAGGCTTGATTAAATCGATAATCTAATTCTAAAGACATCGCTAAACGTTTTTTTTCAGCACGAGGCTGCATCATTTTTAAACATTCACTACAAAGGCGATGAACATCAACAATTGTTAAATCTAGTTCGGTTTTTCCCGCTTCAATTTTAGATAAATCCAGAATATCGTTAATCAGTTGTAAAAGATGTTGACCACTTTTTTCAATAAGTTGAATATGATCAAGTTGTCGTTCATTTAAAGTTCCTCCGATTTGACGTTTAAGTAAGTCAGAAAAGCCTAAAATACTATTGAGGGGGGTTCGCAGTTCATGGGACATCGAAGCTAAAAACTCCGATTTGAGTTGAGACGCTCGTTCTAAATCTTCGTTAATTTGACGTAGGCGAGCTTGAGCCTGGGCTCGTTCAATGGCGGCTCCCAAGGTTCGACAAGCCGCATCTAACATATCCCGTTGAGGATATTGTTGTAATCGCTCTAAATCACGGGATTCTAAGGTTAAAATCCCAATAATATTGCCATTGGTTGCTGGGATGGGGAAAATGCCTAACTGACCCACCCCTGGATGACGAAAGCTGGGAACGGATTGAGGATGTTGAGCATAGTTTTCGACAAACACAGGTTGACCCGTTTCTACCACATCCCATAATAACCCTTGACCATAGGGAATTCCCTGATCTAAAAGTTCCTGCATTGAGGCAATTACAGGTTCTCCATAGGTGGCAATAAATTGACCAGAAATCTGGTTCATAATTGTTCCGGCTTGGCGATTTTTCCCTTCTCCAGAAATCACTTTCACATCGCCAAAAGCTGCATTCATAATTGAAACTAAATAATTCAAGGCAAACTGAGCGACTTCTTGTAAATTATCGGAATCTTGTAATCGTTCATTTAACCCTAATAAAAATCTTAATCGCTTAACTTCTGTATTTAAGTCCTTTTGTGAGTGGCGATAGGAGGTAACATCTCGGAAGGTGAATAATCTGCATCCTTGGGGAGTTAATAAACTTTCAACTTCTAAATAGATTCCGTTACTTTGTTCAATACAAAAGGATAAATTAGGGATCTCGATTTGCTGCACACAGTCATGGAGTAACTGACATTGTTGTTGATTCCAATAGCCTTGAGTTGCTAGTTTTGAACAAAGGGTTTCTAAGGAAGGATTTTGACTCAGAAAATCCGCCGATAATCCCCAAATTGTCGCTAACTTTTGGTTGAATAACACTAAATGATGAGAAGCATTAAATAAAGCGATCGCATTATCAATCTGGTTCAGAATTAATTGTTGCTCTTCCCGCAATGGGTGGACATCCATTGCCAATGGGGGACAGTCGCTATTACTGATCTCTTCAATCATGGTGTTTCTCAGGAAAAGCCGGACTCAATTAGGGTTGATAACAATAATGTAACAAATCTTAACAATATTAGAGCCGAGGAGAGCCAAAGCAGATTTCAGTGGTGGCTTAACCATTCACTGTCAACGGCTAATAGTCAACGATCAAATCTATTTTCTCAGAAAATCCAAGGCACAATCGCAAAATTTTGTATTTTTTGATATAAAATCAAAACAATGTAAAGATTTGTTTAGAGTTACTGAAACCTACTTAGAGAGGATAGAACACAATGGCTTTTGAACTTCCGCCTTTACCCTATGCTCCCGATGCTTTAGAAGGAAGCAAAATGTCGGCGCAGACCTTTTCCTACCATCATGGTAAGCACCATGCGGCTTACGTTACAAACCTAAACAATCTGATCAAAGACACTGACCTGGCGGATAAATCCTTAGAAGAAATTATCAAAGCCACCGCCAATGACCCCGCCAAAGTCGGAATCTTCAATAATGCCGCCCAGGTGTGGAACCATTCTTTCTTCTGGAATTGTATGAAACCCGGTGGGGGTGGTGAACCCACAGGAGACTTAGCCAACAAAATTAATCAAGATTTTGGCGGCTTCGACAAATTTGTAGCTGAATTCAAAAACGCTGCTGCGACTCAATTTGGTAGTGGTTGGGCTTGGTTAGTGCTGGACAATGGCACACTGAAAGTCACAAAAACAGCTAATGCGGCTAACCCCATGGTGGATGGCGCGACTCCGTTATTAACCTTAGATGTTTGGGAACACGCGTATTATCTGGATTTCCAAAACGCTAGACCCGGTTATATTGACAACTTCCTGAGTAGCTTGGTGAATTGGGACTTTGTTGCTCAAAATTTAGCTTCTGCTCAATAGAAGTTAACCCGGAAATTAGGGAACCGGGAGAAATAATTTCCTCCCGGTTTCCTGTTTCCGATTCACAATTTTACATTGAAGTTATGAATAGCCAAGAACTCGCCCAATATATTGAAACCACAAATAGTATTTCTAAACCTTGGTTATTAGTACAATTACGGTTAAAAAAGCTCCAAGACCGTCGAGCCGAAATCTCCCACGAAGATTATATTCAAGAGTTAGCTGAACTTCATCAAGAGTTAATGAATTTGGGAGAATGGTGGTTAGGAATTGAAGATGAAGTGTTTGGGTGAACGTTAAAAAGAAATCAAAACCCCCTAAATCCTATTGTTTAGGGGGACTTTAAGCCAAACTTTCCCCTGGGTTATTTCCTAACAATATTTAGAAATATCTTCATGACATTCATCGGCTAAATAACACAACGCCCGGAAACGTAAACCTACAAATTGTTCATATAAAGGATTTAATTTACACATAGGGGGAATATGAACAATCTTACGCCCAAAAATGGCCAGATCTCGTTCAAAAGGACACTGGGGCGGAATCAATTTACAAACCGCATGGGCGACTTTAGAATCATGAATTTCTAACTCATCTAACCAATGTTTAACCGGAGAAAGAACATCCAGATGATGTCCAGAATGGGGGTGTTGCTCAAGACAAATTTCTGGTAATTGACCCGATTGAATTTTAGATAAATCTTGTAACGTTTTTCGTAAAGTATCTAACGCTTCAACTTTCAGATTTAACGCTTGACAGAATTGATGGAGTAAATCATCTTCACAAATCGAGTAAATTCCATCGGCTAACGCCACCATTACCGCCGTTCTCAGGAAGTTTTCCGCTAGTTTAGGATGGGTTCCTAAAACCGCCCCTAATTCTTCGGGTGAAATCGGTTCTAAACTATCAACATTCGTAACAGCGACTAATTCATTATGAATTAATGAATCAATTAATTCATGTTCTTCTTGGCCAAAACTTCCATCCGCCCAAGCTAAGGTTAATAGTCCCCGCATCCACGCCAGACTTTGTTCTGTGGTGTATGGAGTTTGAGATGTTCTAGTCATCAGTCTTCCTCTTCGCAAAATCTCCTAGATTTCAGTCCCTGTTATTTTCCGTTGGGTTCCTCGGAAACACAAGACTAAGCTTTTCTGCTTATTCCTATGTTAACTGCAACTCAAAGAAAACCAACTGATTCTAACCATGCAAAACCAACGCCCAGCAGTCGCTATGGCGTTGGTGGCTTCACACGATCACAAATTAGAGGAACGTGAAGGAGATCAGCTACTCCCTGTAAAGATAACTTCAGGAAATTTGGATTGGGCTTCGCTCATGGGGCGATTTCTGCCTTCTTCTTGCCAATAGTTGATCACTTCGGTGGCTTTATTGAGCAGACCAATTTGATCCTCTTGCGAAATCCAATGCTTGGATTCCATTTCCGTTTTCAATTGTTCCCAAGCATCGTTGCGAGGCCAGAAAAAGTAAGAGGTTAAAGGACTTGTACCTTTACCCACCACTTGATCCACTGCCAATGCAACATTTTCATCGAGCCAGAGAACTTTTAATACAAACCTTGACGACAATTACACCTCCAGGTCTACCCCAGGCTGAAGTAAAAATATTACAATCCTCTATAATACCTGATCTTGCCTCGAATCGTCTAATTTAATCTTGACATTTGCCTAGGTGTCGGGTTCGGGTGTAGCCTTGAGCTTGACAGAAGCTTAACGAATTCATGAAAACTGCTATTGTTGTTTTTGATATTGATGGAGTGATTCGGGATGTCGGGGGTTCCTATCGACGGGCGATCGCCGATACCGTCGAACACTTTACCGGGGGTGCTTACCGTCCTACCCTCATCGATATTGACCATCTCAAGTCTGAGGGAATTTGGAATAACGATTGGGAAGCGTCTCAAGAATTAGTTTATCGTTATTGGGAAGACCAAGGACAAACCCGAACGGAAGTTTCTCTCAATTATCAAGATCTAATTGATTTTTTTCAGTCCCGTTATCGAGGGTTAGATCCCAATCAATGGACAGGTTATATTACTTCAGAACCCTTACTGTGCACCCCTAACTATTTTAAAAATTTGACTAAAAATCAAATTCTTTGGGGTTTTTTTAGTGGAGCAATGCGAGATGAAGCCCTCTATGTTTTGCAGGGTAAACTAAATTTAGGTTCCCTGGTTCTAAGGGCGATGGAAGATGTTCCTGGGAAACCTGATCCTACAGGATTATTTGAAGTGATTGCAGAATTAGAAACGGAAGAAAATCAACCCATCCCTGTTTTATATGTTGGAGATACGGTGGCTGATTTGTACACTGTCACTAAAGCACAACAACTACAATCTGATCGTCTTTGGGTCGGTGTCGGAGTGCTTCCTCCCCATATTCAACAAGCGGATTTAGAACGTCGTCAAGCTTATCAGCAAAACTTAAAAAATGCAGGAGCAACAATTGTCTTAAATCAGTTAGAAGAATTAACGCCTCAAAAAATTAAGGAATTAATTTCTTAATCTGATGATTTCTAAAATTTAGCTTAACGTGCGGTGAAATTTAGTCTTAAAAATTGGTTTAATTTTTTCTCAAACAATCAACGCTCTAACCTTGTTTCTCAGGTGAATACTGAGACTCAATCTCAAGCTGAAAATCTGATTGACCCCGTAACGGGAAGACACGGTTTAGATGGTCTATATGAACAATTTGCTAAACCTCAAATTAAAGGACTTTTTGAACCGGATGCTCCTTCAATTTATATTAATCACCAAGCTGGACAAAAGGTTTTAGGAGATTATGTCATTGAGCAAGTTTTTGAAGACTCAAAAACTGGATTTTATGCTGAAGGTCGTGTTCCTTTTAACTCAAATCATCCTCCGGTGTTAGTGATTCGGGGTTATGGTTCTTGGTATCCATTTTATCGCGTTTTAGAAGATACACCTGATGTATTTATTGCCAGTTGGGAAGGACAGTTCAAATCAGCAGAAAAAACAGGTGCGATCGCTTGGTTAAAATACCATACCCAACAGGGACAAAAACCCGATGTGATTGGGGAAAGTTTAGGCGGAAAAGTTGCTCAACAAATTGTGATTAAATATTCAGATTATATTCGTTCAACGGTCACGTATAATTCATTAGGAATTTCACCGGAATTAGCAAAAAATAGTCAAATTAATCATATTTTTCACTATTTTACGTTAGGTGAACGTTATGCGTTTTGGGCTAATCGAGGCAGTTATCTACCGGGTTATTGTTTTCAAATTTCTAAACAAGGCATAAATTGGGTTTATAAACTCGAAAATAAAATGATTGCAAAAGCCAAACTTTCAGAAATCAAAACTCATGTTAAATCGCTCAATTTATTACAACTGTTTTGGGTATTTTTAGCCCAAATTATTTTACTTAAAAGACACAATGATATAATATTAAATTGTCGTTCTCCGGTTGTTAATCCAATAAATTGTAATCAATTACACAGCATTTAAGAGAGTCATGAGGCTGGCTGGTATATCTAAATTCCTTGAGTACCCCCTTTCTCTATCAACTTCCTGATGTTAAAATCCAATCAAGAAACTTAAATTGATTACAGTTAAACTTTACACCAAATAAGGTAAGGGTCATGGGTATCAGAACTGCTATTATTGCTGGCCTGTTTTCTTTGGTTCTGCCTGCCTTTGCTCCTGTGGCGTTAGCGACGGGTTCAGGACTAACAGAATCATGGCAGGAGGGCAACAATTCCGAGTTCACGTCCAGTGTAACTGACACTGAAAACGCAAGACAAGAACTTTTTTCTGAACCATTTTACCAAGTTGAAACTCAATCACCGCGCCGACGGGAACGGGTGCTATCCCCGGGAACGGAGGGCTCCCAGGTGACAGGATTACAACAACGGTTAAAAGCGCACGGGTTTAGTCCAGGGAAAATTGATAGTGTGTTTGGCCCTCGGACAACGGCTTCTGTACGCGAGTTTCAGGCATCTAAAGGATTAGATGTAACCGGGGTGGTAGACCGAAATACCTGGAAAGCGTTATCGGAAGACCCTCAACTGGCGAGTCCGGTTGAAGAGAATACCCTGCTGACCAAGGGTTCACGGGGAACCGATGTTCGCCTCCTGCAAGAACGGTTAGAGGCGAAAGGCTATAATCCTGGCCCGGTTGATGGGATTTTGGGTTCTCGTACCTTGGCGGCGTTACATGAATTTCAAACGGCTCAAGGGTTAGAAACGAGTAATCAAGTCAATGAAGCGACTTGGACAGCTTTAAATGGGAATTCATTCAGTCCAGAAACTTCCGCTAATTTGACAGAACAAAAAGCCATTTCTCCTGAAGAAAATTTGACTTCAGTTCAAGAAGAAAATCCAAATTCAGGTGATATTTCTGAAGAAGAAGTCTTCAATTTAGAAGGGTTCACCAATTAGAATCAAACTGAATAGTTATTCCATCATAGAGACGTACTCAGATCAACTGATCTTTCGGTGATATAAGATTGATTGGTACGTCTCTCTATTTTTTGATATGTGCTGATTATAACGTCCGAATTACACGACAAGGATTTCCGACCGCAACCACTCGTTCAGGGATATTATTAACCACGACACTCCCGGCACCAATGGTGGTATTATTGCCAATTTCTACCCCAGGACAAATAATAGCACCCCCTCCAATCCAAACATTATGACCGATTTTAATCGGTGCAGCTAATTCGTTTCCTGTTAAGCGAATTTCAGGCTCAACGGGATGATAAGCGGTGTAAATTTGAACATTAGGAGCGAATAAAACATTGTCGCCAATTTCTACCCAATTACAATCTAAAATCATACAATTATAATTCATATAAACATTATTTCCTAGTTTAATATAACATCCATAATCACAATAAAATGGGGGATTAATTTGTACATTATTTCCCATCTTACCGAATAATTCTAATAGAATTTCTTGACGATTTTCTAATTGTTCTTCTGTTGTATTATTATATAAACGAGTTTGTTTAGAAGCTCGTTGGCGTGCTAACATTAAATCAGGGTCATTGGCAAAATATAATTCACCCGCCAACATTTTTTCCCGTTCAGTTTGAGAGGTATTATTCATATTAATCTGCATTAATCCAACGTAAAACAGAGGTAATCGCGCGATTCATAAAACTATGGGGTTTCTCTTCCAGAATTTTGCATTGAGCTTGATCTTGTTCTAATTCTAACTTAGCAATTAATCGTTCTGTTTTTTGTTGACGAATAAAGTTTACTCAATCATCATGGGTGAGTTGATATCGATTTTTAGCAGAATCAGGGTATCCTTGCTAATCCTAGAGGATACCCTTTTAAATGTTCAACCTTTAGAAAGGCAGAACTCGACATTTTATTGAATTATAATAGGCATTTATTATGAGCCGATTCTAAGGTTTTTACATACTCTGAATCTTTGCCATAAAGTCCCGTTAAAATATTAACGGTTTCTTCGACTAAGATTAAAGAATTTACTGTATTAATCCAAGAAATATCTCCTTCGGGAAGAATCATACCATAAAATTCACAAGTTAGAGGTTCCTGGGGAACTAAAGCATAATCTTGAGTTGAAATCGAGGGATTTCTTAGCACTTCTCCTACTAATAATAATCCATCACTAGCAAAGGCATTCAGACGACCTTGCACCACATCTTCTACGGCATTTTTACGACCATCAACCCCAGGATATTCAACAACTTTTGCTAAAGAATAACGACTGCTAATAAACTGTTGAGTTAAAGAGTCAGGTAAAACCCCGATGGAAATATTTTCTAACGCTCCTGATGGTTTAATAAAGGGTTGATTATCCGGTCGAACTAATAAATGAACCCCTGTGGCTAAAAACCGATCCGAATAAGTAATACCCGGTTGAGGATTTCGCATAATTGTATTTGGCCCACATTCTAAATGCGCTTTTCCCTCTTTGACTAATTGTTCTCGATTTTCCAAAGTTGAGGGGATAAATTGTACCTCAATTGGTTGACTCAGTTGTAACTGATCTTGTAATCGTTTCCCTAATAATTCCATTAATTCAATACAATAGCCTTCCCATTTTCCATCGGCAGAAACGAATCCTAATGGCGGTGCATCTTGCCGAATTCCTGCTTTTAAAACTCCGGTTCTTTTAATATCTTCTAACACCGTTCCTGCTAAACTGGGTAACGGCAAAATTACCGATAAAATTAAACTCAATGCAATCGTGGCTAGTTTGGTTTTCATGTTACAATAGAAACCTAAAAACAAAGTCATCGAATCTAGCTTACCGCAAAAAGGATCAGTTAGCCGGAAGGGATCTAGCTGTTGTAAACCTTATTGAGTTGGCAAGGGACAAGGAACACGGTAATATTTTTTAATCCCAACAGAGTAGTAACAGAATATGGATTACGATTTAGTGATTATTGGTGCAGGAGTTGGTGGACATGGGGCTGCTATCCATGCCGTCGGTTGTGGCTTAAAAACCGCAATTGTTGAAGCGGCTGAAATGGGGGGAACCTGTGTAAACCGGGGCTGTATTCCCTCCAAAGCGTTATTAGCAGCATCAGGACGAGTTAGAGAATTACACGACACCCATCACTTAAAAAACTTAGGCATTCAGTTAGGACAAGTCAGTTTTGATCGTCAACAAATTGCCAGCCATGCCAACAATATTGTCACTAAAATTCGCGGTGACATGACTAATAGTTTAAAGCGCTTAGGCATTGATGTGATTCAAGGTTGGGGAAAGGTTTCAGGGGCGAATAAAGTCACCGTTGAAACCAGTAATGGCGAAAAAACAATTACCGCTAAAGATATTATTTTAGCCCCAGGTTCTGTACCCTTTGTTCCCCCTGGAATTACTGTTGATCACAAAACGGTTTTTACCAGCGATGAAGCGATTAAATTAGAATCCCTTCCTCAATGGATTGCCATTATTGGAAGCGGTTATATCGGATTAGAATTTTCTGATGTTTATACCGCTTTAGGTTGTGAAGTTACGATGATTGAAGCTTTGGATCAATTAATGCCAACCTTCGATCCTGATATCGCTAAATTAGCCCAACGAGTTTTAATTACGCCTCGTGATATTGAAACGAAAGTTGGTAAATTAGCTTTAAAAGTTACTCCGGGTTCTCCTGTGATTATTGAGTTAGCAGATACCAAAACTAAAGAAGTTGAAGAAGTCCTAGAAGTGGATGCTTGTTTAGTCGCAACCGGACGCATTCCTGTTAGTAAAAATTTAGGGTTAGAATCGGTTAATGTTGAACCCATTCGGGGCGGTTTTATTCCCACCAATGATCACTTAGAAGTCTTATCCGGTGGTGAACCTGTTCCCCATTTATGGGCGATTGGAGATGTCACAGGTAAAATGATGTTAGCCCATACTGCATCCGCCCAAGGAATTGCCGTTGTGGAAACGATTTGTGGGCGTTCTCGTCAAGTCGATTATCGCAGTATTCCCGCCGCCGCGTTTACCCATCCTGAAATTAGTTATGTCGGTTTAACCGAACCCGCCGCTAAAGAATTAGGAGAAAAAGAAGGGTTTGAAATTGCTTCAGTGAAAACCTATTTTAAAGGAAATTCTAAAGCGATTGCGGAAGGAGAAACGGAAGGAATGGCTAAAGTTATTTACCGTAAAGATACAGGTGAATTGTTAGGAGTTCATATCTTTGGTCTCCATGCTTCTGATTTAATTCAAGAAGCCGCAAATGCCATGTATCAACGTCAATCTGTTCACGATTTAGTCTTCTCCGTTCATACCCATCCTACCCTTTCAGAAGTGTTAGATGAAGCCTACAAACGGGCTGTTGTTGGAGTTGGCGGTCATTAATTAATTTATCCGATTAAACGCCCAATAAACCGCGTACGGGCAGGGAGACCCTGCCCAAATTTAAACCTCGTAAGAACAGGGTTTCCCTACCCAAATTTAAACAGGTGAAAAGAAGGTTGGGAGGGACTCCACCCCTACAGGTTTTGAGAACAAATTATTTTTACCTTATGTCTATCTTTGTTAAACATTTAAAACAATCGGGTTATTTAGATCAGATTGACCTAACGTTATGTATTGTAGGTTCCCGTCAGGTTCAAGAATTTATTGATGCTGATTATTCCCATCAAGGATGGGAAATTTTTGCCCCTAGTTTAACTATTTATGGTTTTGATGCGGATGAAAAAGCTTGTCAAGACCGCAATCAACAA
>NZ_JBJUDF010000142.1:0-5572 GCF_046067725.1 Planktothrix sp. | reverse complement strand
ATTTGGGTCGAGTTCTTTGCCGTGCATCTGGCAGTTTTGATATTGCCACACAAAACGGTAGAGTAGCAGGAATTAGCCATAAATATTGTCAATCAATTCACAAAAAGGATGGTTATTCTTATGGATTCTAAAAGAAACCAGACGGTTAAAACCGCTTGGGTCGGTTTTCCTCCTCGCTCTGAAGAGACGAGGCTTCTAACCTTCCCATGTTTTTCTGGTGATAACCGATATATCCCTATTCAGAATAATTATACCTGAGTTAAGATGTAGCACATTGAATCAGATTTTGGAGAATGAATGATCTTAAGCATTTTTTGTATATAATTCATTTAGGATTGCTATAAGCTTTTCAGCACCTAAAATTGTAATGAGGAAATAGCCAATTCCTTGTAGTGGGAGCGAGAACGCTCCATAAAATATACACTTTAAATGCAATACAGCTTATAAGGTTACAAAATTAGCCCATAAGCGGAGGTTCTGCTCATGGATTTTTCGATTGTTATCCCAACTTATAATTCTGAAAACCGAATTTCAGCCGTTTTAGAAAAATTAAGACTTCAGCAAGGAACAGAACAGATAACGTGGGAAATAATTGTTGTTGATAATAATAGCAGCGATCGCACCGCAGAAGTAATTTTAAATTGTCAAAAACAGTGGGATTTTCAAGCTCCTTTACGGTATGTATTTGAACCCAAACAGGGTGCTGGATTTGCTAGACAACGAGGGGTAGAAATAGCTTTGGGCGAGTTAATTGGATGTTTAGATGATGATAACTTACCTGAGTGCGATTGGGTTTTACAAAGCTATTTATTTAGTAAAGAATACCCCCAAGCTGGAGCTTATGGAGGACAAAACCACCCGATTTATCAAGTTGAACCTCCCCCTAATTTTCAGCGAATTCATGGTTATTTAGCCATTCGAGAAAATGGAGACAAACCGTTTTTATTCTGTCCTGAAAAGTTACAACTTCCCGCAGGTGCAGGTTTAGTTGTTAGAAAACAAGCTTGGTTAGATCATGTTCCCCCTGTTTTAGAAAATATAGATAGAGGTGGAGAAGATTATGAAATTTCTTTAAATTTATATAAAGGAGGATGGGAAATTTGGTATAATCCGAAAATGCACCTCGCTCATGATCTTCCTGCTTATCGCTTAGAAAAAAATTATTTATTGTATCTCGCTCATACCTACGGTTTAAAATCTTGTTTATTGTTAATGTTAATAACTCCGACATGGAAAAAACCAATTTTGTTTTTTAAAACTTTTTTGGGGGGAATTAGGCGTTCTATTGCACATCAAATTAAGTATAAAGATCAAATCAAAACGGATATTGTTGCTGCTTGTGAACTTCAATTTTTTCAGTCTAGTGTTCTTAGCCCTTTTTATTACTTAAAGAAAAAATTATCAATCAATTCTAAATT
This sequence comes from Planktothrix sp., assembly GCF_046067725.1. Classification (NCBI taxonomy): domain Bacteria; kingdom Bacillati; phylum Cyanobacteriota; class Cyanophyceae; order Oscillatoriales; family Microcoleaceae; genus Planktothrix; species Planktothrix sp. The sequence continues at coordinate 4,154 of NZ_JBJUDF010000142.1, read as the reverse complement.
CTAGCTTTTTTAAACGTTTTGATATTTTTTCCCTTGCCAATTATGAAAAACGAATTAGTAACAAAACTTAACCTTCTAATAATTGCAGTAATTATCCCGGTTCGCAATAGAAAAACAATAACCCACAATATTCTTGTTCAACTCTATAAACAGATTAGTCAGCTTAGTGATCAAATTTATAAAATTAATATAGTTGTTGTAGATGATAATTCCAGTGATGGAACTTCAGAAATGATCCTGAATCACTTTCCTGAAGTTCACCTCATTCAAGGAGACGGAAATTTATGGTGGACAGGCGCAATCGTTCAAGGAATGAAATATGCAGTAGAAAAGTTAAATACCCACTACATTCTATGGTTAAATGATGATATATACTTATCAGACAATTTTATAGAAAAAATTTTAGAACTTTGTTCTAATGATCAATTTAAAGATAGTATTTATGGGGGGTTTGTTCGAGATAATACTTATCCTGATTGGATAGTTTATAGTGGTTCTATAAAAAACCAAATTGTCCAATTAACGGATAACTTTTCTGACAGTGATATTGTAGAAGTTGATGCTCTCAATGGAAATATTGTAATCATTCCTAAAGAAATAGTAGAAAAAATTGGTTTTCCAGATCAGAAAAGATTTCTGCATTACGGAGGGGATTACGAGTTCAGTTATAAAGCTAAAAGTTTTGGGTTTAAAGTTCTTTTATCTAATCAATTAATCGCTCAAACTGATTACACAATTGATGATTTTATCCGTTATATGCCACCTTTGCTACAATGGCATTTAAAATGTAATCAATCCTGGTCAAAGCGTTTTCAAATCCTAAAAGGGTTAACTAATATTAAAACAAACTATAATATTTGGCATATGTTAAATATTATTTATTGGCATAAAAATAAAATTCCAATTTATCAATATTGGTTTTATTATATTAAAGCTATTATTAAATTGTTAGTCAGCGATTTTTGGTCAACAGAACAAATAGAACAAGAGTTTAAAAATTACTTTCAGCAAAAAAAAGCTCCTCCAGAATTAGCAGAGGCAGTTATGGATCGAACCCAATTAAAATCAGGAGTTTAGTTTTTAGAAAGGTGGGGAGGTTTAACAGTTAAATAAGACAGCAAAGTAGATGTATTAGAAAATTTGCTATACTTTTTAAAAATTATCATTGATTGTTCAATGGGGAATAGTAAAATTACAACAATTTTGAAAATAATTTTAAGACAGACTTTTGCTTTTAGCATCGCTAAATCATATTTAATCATTTGAAAGAAAAACCTAATTGCTGTAATGGCTTTTTCTTTGTTCGTTTTTCCTTCTAGTGATCTAAAAATTAAGTATTTATAAAGATTAGCTAAACTATCTTTTTTAAGATGCTGTAGTGATAAAGGAGCTCTGCTAAAAGCTTGTTCAATAACCTGACAACACCCTTGTTCCATTTTCCAAACATCCGATGACATAGATTCTGAAGAGACTCTGTATAAAACTTGAGGTTTTTCCACCACAACAAAAGGATAATCCATTGCTAAACGCAGCCACATATCCCAATCTTCTGCACAGGGAAGAGATTGATCAAAGTGACCAACTTGAGTAAAAACTTGACGCTTAATTAAGGGATTAGAACCATTTTCCAGAAAATCAATTAAGCAGAGTTCTGGGTATACAAAACCAACAGCACTAATATGACTACCTCGACGAGAAAATTGCCCTAACTCATCAATACAATCAGTCCAACTATACGCAACCATTGCGTCAGGATTCTCTTGTAATACTTTTAATTGATCCGCTAATTTATCTGGAGTCCAGAGGTCATCAGCATCCAGAAAAGAAATATATTCCCCAGTTGCTTCTGTAATCCCACGATTTCGACTTGATGCTAAACCTGCATTAAAGTAAGATAAAACTCGCAAGCGAGGATCTTGAATCGAGGATAAAATTTCTAATGTTTTATCTTGGGAACCGTCGTTAATGACAATTAATTCAAAATCTTGCAAAGTTTGTTTGAGAACAGATTCAATGGTTTTTTTAATAGTTTTTTCTCCGTTATAAACGGGGATAATTACAGAGATTTTAGGCATAATTTTTAATCAATATCAGTTTTAATATATATCATTAAAGCCCCAATATTAGAGATTTTACCAAATTTAGATAAAATCCATTCCGCTTGTCTTTGAGAAAATAAAATAAATGTTGCAATTTTTAATAAAGTTCTCAAAGTAATTTTCCGACGGAGCATTGCTGGATCATTGATGAGAATATTGTAAAGAAAACCAAATGCGACTAAACCCTGTTTTCGATTCGGCTTACCTTCAAGAGCTTTAAACGTCAGATATTTATAGATATTACCCAGGCTTCTCTTTTTGAGAGATTGTAATGAATCAGGAACTTGGCTAAAAGCTTGTTCAATGACCTTTTTGCTGCCTGCTTCTAACTTGAACACATTAGCAGATGCAGATTGAGAAGATTGTCGATATAAAACTTGAGGTTTAGGAACAGTAATAAACAAATAATGTTTTGCTAATCTTAACCACATATCCCAATCTTCAGATGGGGTTAAGGATGAATCAAATTCACCTACTTTTTCTAAAGCTTCACGACGAATTAAAGGATTAGAACCGCTTTCGAGTATATTAACCACTAATAGATTAGAGTAAACATCTCCATTAACTGTTTTGTAGCTACCACGCCGTAAAAAATGGCTTGATTCATCAATACAATTCGTCCAACTATAAGCAACGGCGGCTTCAGGATGATCCTGTAAAGCTTTGTATTGAGCTTCCAGCTTATCCGGTGTCCACAGATCATCTGCATCTATAAACCCAATATATTCACTATTAGCATGAGAGATACCACGATTACGACTAACCGCTTGATTCCCATTCGGATAGGAGAAAACCTTGATCCGAGGATCATTAATACTGGAGATCACTTCTAAAGTGGAGTCAGTTGAACCATCATTGATTATAATAATTTCAAAATCCGAGAACGTTTGATCCAGAACAGAGTTAACCGTTTCTCGGATCGTTTTTTCTCCATTATACACAGGAATAATCACAGAAATTACAGGCATATTTTGATTGATTAAAAGTAAAATAACAATATGAAAAACAATTCATTTCAACCTTTCTTTTTAGTCGGATGTTCTCGTTCTGGAACGACTTTTTTACAAAGTTTGTTGGCGGCTCATCCTCAAATCAGTTCCTTTACTGAATCCCATTTTTATCATTTTATGGCTCCTTTGGAATATGAACCTAAAAGATATGCTTTTAATTTAGCTTCTAAACGACTTAAACCTCATATTAAACAGTATTTTGAACAAGAGATTAAACGCCCAGAATTATTAACATATTTTCCGAATTTACCTATAATGCGCTGGCATAGCAATGCTTTTATCAAAGCCATGAAATGCCTAACGCTCGAACAGGGAAACCATGTATTTTTAGAAAAAACACCTGATCATATTTACTATATTTCCTATATCGTTAAATATGTACAGAATGCAAAATTTATTCATATTATTCGGAATGGCTCTGAAGTTATTGCTTCTTTATATGAAGCTACCCATCAATACCCTCAACCCTGGGGAGGCGCGAGAAGCTTGGATCTTTGTATTGAAAACTGGTTGAAAGCCATTGAAATTACCCAACAATACATGAATTATCCTAATCATATTATAGTCGGTTATCAAAATCTTGTAAACAATCCTGAATCTACCTTAGAAAAACTCTGTGAGTTTATGGAACTTAATTTTGATAGACAAATGTTAACGAACTATACAAAAGCTTCTGAAAAACTAACTTTGCAACAAGCCGGAAGAAGCGTTAAAAATGAAATAATAAATACGGGTTTGAACAAGTTCTATACAGTTTTTGATGAAACTCAACAGCAATATGTCTTGAGTCAAATCAAAAACATCAATCTGGAATTAATCAATCAGATTTAATTCAAAATTAGGGAGATACGGAAATCCGAATCAACCTTTGGGCGGTCATCCATCCCTAGTCAGGTAACAGCGATCGCACACAATCATAACAGAACCATCCTATACAGACTTAAACCTCACCTATGACCGTACTTGAACAGGGAACGATTACAATTCATACCGAGAATATCTTCCCCATTATCAAAAAATCCCTTTATACAGACCATGAAGTCTT
>NZ_JBJUDF010000141.1:0-12293 GCF_046067725.1 Planktothrix sp. | reverse complement strand
GTATAAGCTGGATATGTATTAATTTCTTGATAAAGGATTTTGGGTTGTTCCAAAATTTCCCAATAATCTATTGCATCTTGAATTTCATACCATTGATAATGACCTGCTTTGCGTCCCAACCATTCCCCGTCTTGGTTTTTATTCCAATTTTTAGGACAAGGTTCTAATTTTGGGCGATAGGAACTGAGATGATTTTTAATAGCCGGATAATCCTCAATTTCTAACCCTCGTCTAGTAAAAATTATCCATAAATTTTCTGATTTAGAATACCACCGTTTAATATCCTGACCTCGAAGTAAAGGTTTAATAATTTCGGCAGATTTGGGGTCAGCTTTAACAATTTTATTTTTAGTTTCATCATCAATTAAAAACGCTTCATTTAACCCGGTTTTAATGCCATATAACGGTTTAACTCCTGCAAAATCTTTGAGAGGAATTCCCACACGCTGAATTTTCTTCATTAACTCCTCAACGTCGGGACGTTCTAAACTCCAAGATTCGGCTGTAAATCTTGACCAAGCAACATCATAACCTTCATTTTGGATATATTGAGTTAAGTTAATATCAGCTAATTTTTCTCTAGGAACTGGACAAACTTTAACCTCTGTTGTAGGGGCGGGGTTACCCCGCCGGAACTCTTGAGCAGGAGAATATTTATAAACAGATATAATACAGGGAAAAGTATCTGCATCTTCAAAAATTGGGGCGTGTCCAAAATCAATAATTTGCTCAAAAATGCTATGTTCAATAAAAAACCGACGCAAGGGTTCACCATAACCTGCTTTTAACCATTTATTCGTAACAATATAAGATAATTTTCCGGCGGGTTTGAGGATATTTAACCCTTTTTCATAGAAATAAGCATATAAATCAGCCACTCCATTATAGGATTGATAATGATTTTTTAAATAGGGTTTAATGGGGGATAATAATTCTTGTCGGACATAGGGAGGATTTCCAATCAACACATCAAAACCTCCCTGAGCAAAGACTTCAGGAAATTCTGTTTCCCAGTTAAAGGGTTTTTCCGTAACGTCAGCATCAGCAATGATAGAATTACCTTGTTTAATATTATGATCTAAATCGGTTAAGGATTTTCCAAGTTCAGCCGTTTTTAACCATAACGATAATTTCGTAATTTCGACCGACTCTGCCGATAAATCAACGCCATATAAGTTTTGAGTTAAAATCATTGTATCTAAACGTTCTAACTCTGTTTCTGGTGTTGTTACTAAGGAAGATAAGGCTTGATTGACTCGTTGATAATCTTGGAATAAATAATCAAAAGCCGCGATTAAAAATGCTCCAGAACCGCAAGCGGGGTCACAAACTTTGGTTTGCTTTAAAACTTGATCTCGATAGGTTTGCCAAAATTTAATTTCTGCCTGTTTTTGTTGCTTTTTGTTGGCTTTTGTGGTAGTATTTAATTGAAAGCGATTTCGCAATTCATCTTCTTTTTGTTTGAGATAACCTCCTAACGCAACTTGCACAATATATTGAGTAATAAAGGCTGGAGTATAAAAAATCCCTTGGGTTTTGCGTTTTCCTGATTTTTGGTTAAAATCTTGGTTTTGAGTTTTAGCTTTTAACGCTTCTAAATCTGTAATGGATTGTTCAAAAATATGCCCTAAAATATCAACAGAAACTTCTGTTTCAAAGTCATATTTCGTTAAATTTTTGAGTTGTGTACACAGGGGGTCAGGAACCGTTAACTGTTCATCTAATAACGGATCATGTTCAAATAATCCCCCATTATAACCCGGAATCGGTGGATCTTCATTGCCTTTATCAACCCAAGAAAAGACTGATTTATAATTATCCCAGATAGGTCTAGGGTTATAAGGATCTTTGTGATCATGAGCATGATTCAGGGTATTTTTAGGTAATAATCCTCGATCTTGACAAAAAGCTAAAAATAAGATTCTATCCAAGGTTTTTTGAGCTTTTTCAATTAAGATATTATCTCGATTTGGGATATTTTTAGGCCCTGTGAAGCAAAAATGATTAACAAGATTAATTCTAACATTATAATAATCTTGGTAAAGTTGTTCTGTAATTTCTTGTTGTGCGGTATCAGAATCAACCAATAACCGATCGATAATCGATTGTTGTTGTCCGGTTTTGGGTAAAAAGTTAGTCCGACAAAGTAAGTAATAAAACTTTTTGAAATTAGCGATTTCTGCTAATTCACTTAATAAAAAACATTCAAAATAAGCGGGTGTCTTCGTGAGTTGATAAAGACGTAATTCTCGATAATTAGAGACAATCACCCAACGACAATTTTCTGTATAATTCGCATATTGCCAACCTTGTTCAACCGCAGAAAGTTTGCGTCCAGGTGCAGGTCGATCTAAATCGTCTTTAGCGCTTTTTAATTCAATCGGTGCAATAATTTTACCCTGAAGTTTAACCTTTCCTCCTTTTCCTTCACTTGCGGTAAATAATCCTAATGCACCATCAGCAAACCCACCTCCATCAGAAATCGTTTGTTCGGCGTGAATTTCCCAGGTTTTCCCTTCTCCTGAAATTACAGACCGATATCCTAAAATATCCTGAAAAATATCTTTTAAAAAATCCCCTTGTAAAGATGTTTCCTTAACTTTTTCGAGTGTTCCTGCTTTTAGGGTATTAATCCAACGTTGAAGAATGTCATGGCGGTCTAGCAAATCATCAGGAAAAGTAAAATTTCGGATCGCATTATTGAGAATTTTATTTTGAAATAAGGTTTTAGTAATTTGCATTGGTTTGACTAAATTAAGAATAAAGTATTATAATAGTAGAGCCAGGTTTGATCGTTATTTTAATCGTTTTCTCTTATATGGTTTTCTGATGCCGTTGTAACTGTTCTAAAAGTCGTTTCAGACTCGATAAATCAACATCTACACTCGATTTACCTTGATATTCAAAAGGATTATCAAGGTCATAAATTAAAATGAGGAGATAGGATAAGGATAAACAAATTAGTCCTGAAATCATTAAATTAACAGTAAATTCATTTGTTTCAATGATTAATAAAGCCAAGATGGAAAAACCAGAAAGCAGTTGCATTAACGGATAAGCAGGGGTAATAAAGTCTGTATCTCGGATGCGTTGAATTCGAGCAACTAAAACCCTGATTTTAGCTTGTTCTCCTTGAATTCTGGCGACAATAGGAGCATCAGAATTGATAGCAAAAGTAACAAATAATTGATTCAAATCGGTTATATTTTTTTCAATTTGTTCAAGAGGTTCTGCTTTTTCTAGCCAAAGTAAAATCGATTTAACGATATCAGATAACCCTTGAGTCAGAGGTTGAGGATCATATTCTAGCTTTCTAGCTGCTAAATAAAGGTTACTATCTTGGATGCTTTCAATAGCATTAACAATCTGGATGGGAATATCTTCACAAATGCGATAATCCGTTAAGGTTCCACTTAACATAAATGCGACAATAAATGTTACCGCACCTAACAAGGAACCCATTTGACTATCAAAGGTTCCTAGTTGCCATCGTAATTGATGAGTTATCCATTTCATCAAGCAAAATAAGGCAACAAAGGGGAGAACTTTGAAGAAGATCCTCCATCTCAAAAAAAGAAAATTTAGAGATTGATTCACCATATTTGATTAAAGATTAGTTTTCGGATTCAACTTTTTCTGTGTTACCTCCTTTAACCCATCCGGTGCGATCGCTATCCTGAGAAACACGAACTTTTTGCCATTGTTTATCGTCACTTTCTCCTAACACAATCACTTTTTCGTTATAAGCAATTCCCCCAATGCGGTTAGCTTCGGTACTCGGACTATCCCGTAAAATTAAACCAATGGGTTGTGTCACAATTGCCCGATAAGCGCCGGGTTCAAGCTTTTCTTCTGCGGGAGTTGGAGTCGGAGTTGGGGTTGGGGTTGGGTTAACTTGAGGTTTAGGAGTTGTAACTTTAGCAGTTGTTTTTGCTGCGGGGTTATCATTGGGAAAGGTGGGACGTTCTGGCAATTCAGCTAAACGGGCTGCAAAATATAAAGCCGTCGCTACCGTTGCACCTGCTAAAATTAAAATAGCCAGAAAAAAGCCAACGATAAATTTAAAAACACCATAAAGATTCATAGTTTTGGCAACAGGTCTATACATGAATTTTTAACAGGATTAAAAACAACCATGATATCATCAATTGCACAAGAACAGAAACCGGGTTTTTCAGGAAAAAAGTAGGATTTCATCCATAAGCTCTAGGCTAAAAACCCGGTTTTTTGATCTCATCAATTGGACAAGCGGCGATTTAAACTACTTTGTCGAGATGCTAAACGCGCTTTTCCCGCCGCCGCCCAATCTTGTAGTAATTGAATTTGTTCTTTTGCAGTTCGGGCTAAGGGAACAATTTGACTCGCCGCTTCTAAAATATCATCGGTTGTGAAATCACGATTTTGACTAAAGCCAATGTGCATAGCTTCAATTAAAGTTTGTTCAATTTCCGCCCCTGAAAAATCAGGGGTTTCATAAGCTAATCGTTCAATATCATAATTTTTAATACTCTGGAGTCGGAGTTTGGATAAATGCACTTCAAAAATGGCTTTTCGTTCTTCTTGATCAGGTAATCCCACAAAGAAAATTTCATCAAATCGCCCTTTCCTTAACAATTCCGCAGGTAAAGATTGAATATTATTGGCCGTTGCGACCACAAAAACGGGGGAAGTTTTTTCAGCTAACCAAGTGATAAATGTACCAAATACCCGATTTGTTGTTCCTGAATCTCCCTTTCCATCTACTCCTGAAAACGCTTTATCAATTTCATCAATCCACAGTACACAAGGCGCTAATGCTTCGGCTAATTGAATCATTTGTCGGGTACGAGATTCTGATTCTCCGACTAACCCCGCAAATAAACGCCCCACATCTAATCTTAATAGCGGTAAATGCCAATGATGGGCGATGGCTTTTGCCGTTAAGGACTTTCCAGTTCCTTGAATTCCGACTAATAATAATCCTCTGGGATAAGGTAAACCATATTGTCTAGCGCGTTCTGAAAATGCTCCTCCCCGTCTTAATAACCAATCTTTTAAATTATCTAATCCGCCAATATCAGAAATATTTTCTTGGGCTGCATAGAAATCTAAAATTTGAGTTTGGCGAATGGTTTGGCGTTTTTCTTCTAAGATTAATTCAATATCATCCGCTTGTAGTTCGCCATGAGTAGCGATCGCTTTTGCTAAAATCCGCCGAATTCTTTCTAAGGAAAGTCATTGAACAGAACGCACCATTTCATCCAGTAAACGAGATTCAATTGGATGTCCCGTTGCGATTAAAAGTCGTTCAACTTCAGTCTTAATCTCAGTTTTATCCGGTAACGGAAATTCTAATACCGTTAACACTTCACTTAAGTCAGGGGGAATCGAGATTTGAGGAGAAATAATAATTAAATTCTTGGGTTGAGATTTTAAACTTCTCGCTAAATTTCTAAGTTTCCGTGAAATTGAAATATCCTCTAAAAAGCGATGAAAGTCTCTTAAAATAAAAACAGAAGGCATTGCCTCTGGTAATTTTTCTATAAATTCTAAGGCTTGTAAAGGATTCCGTTTTCCTGCCCCTAAATCATTGGGATTTCCTTCTTGATATCCATCAACAAAATCCCAAACATAAACGGCTCGATTTCCTTGTTCTTTGGCGGCAACTTTAATGGCGGTTTCAACTCGTTCTTCTTCTAAAGTCGGAATATAAATAATCGCATAGCGCGATCGCAATAATAGCTTCAATTCTTCATTAAATTTACTCATAGAAACAACAGGAGTGTAGAATCTGTGGAACAGGAAAAGTGCCTGTTAATAGGAAGCTGTTAACAGGTTTTAACACATTAACAGATTAACAGGTTAATAGGGTAATAGGTTTTAACAGATTAACAGGTTTTAATGGGTTAACAGGTTTTAACAGATTAACAGGCAAGATGCCTGTTCCACAGACAGATCCCTCAACTGGGTAGATTTTGTTTCAAAGCTTGCAATGCAGCCCAGCGCCCGTCAATAATAGTCTGAGATTCGATGGCAGTTGGTTTTGGCGGTTCGCAAGGGCCATCACAGAGTTGTCTCAAAGGTAGGGCTAGACACAATTGCTGATACAGCCAATCCCCCGGTAAAAAATGACCTTGGGGGTGCAAACTTTCCACAGGTTCATCTAAAGAAATTTCAACTTCACCTGTTGAAGTGTCGAGTTGATCCGCCGCCACATCCAACCAAATCAACTCGGACGTATCTACTTTCAGCCGATGATTATATTGTTTTAAACATCGGTCACAGGTCAGAGTAACAATAGTTTCCGCTTGTACCACCACTTCAAGATAAGTGGTTTTGTGGCTAACCCGCATCCGACCGCGAACTGGAGTTAAGGTTTCTAAGTCTGGAAAAAACTCTTGAAACTCAAATTCTAAAGATCGGTTTTGTGTTCTCAGTAAATGAGGGATATAGATAGAGTCCATAATTACTTTCCCACCCTCCAACAGTAAACAAGGCTAAACAAGGTGCACTTGTCTAGCCTTTCATTTTAATCACCAAACGACGGTCAGGGTCTTGTCCCCGACTATAGGTTTCTAAATCATCGCTTTCTTCGAGAAAATGATGAATCAAACGTCGTTCAACCGAGGAAAGGGACTTGATTTCCACTTCCCCCCCAGTTTGACGGACACGATTAGCGGCATGATCCGCTAAAGCTCGTAGTTCTAAATGACGTCGAATCCGATATCCGTTTAGTTCTACGGTGTAAGAGGTGCGTTCTTCGTCCTCTTTACCCAGGTTGTGAATCGCGTTGAGTAAATATTGAATCGCATCTAAAACTTCTCCATCCTGACCCACCAAAATGGCGACTTGTTCAGGAGTGAGATTAACTTCATCAATGGTTAACCAACAGGAATCTGACTCTACACTGGCTTTGACACTGGAAGGAACACCCCCTAATTTGAGTAATTCCTCCAGCCATGCTTGACCCTGTTGTATATCGCTATTGTTCATTGCTAGGATTGCGCCTTTTTCTTAGAACGTCTCGGTTCAAAGGGTAATGCTTCTCGTCCCCCTTCAGCCGTCGCTAATTTAGCCGTCGTTTTATTGGATTCTTCCACAATTTTTTGCAGGTTTTCAGGCAAGGGTTCCCGCGACAAAATAAAGGCTTGAATGGTTTGGAAGATATTGGCAATCAGCATATACAGCAACACCCCAGCCGGAAGGGGGAAGAAGAAGAACATCCCACTAAAAATCACCGGAGTAATTTTATTAACAGTATCTTGCTGAGGGTTCCCACTGGAACCTTGTCCTGACAGGACTTGGTTGAGATATAAAGACACCCCAAAGGCTAGAATCATGCCCACAATATCCCAGTGAATCGTACCATCAGGATCAACAGCCCCGACTCGACCCAAGGCATCAATAAACAAGAATCCTTTATCCGATGCTAACCCCCGCAGGCTGACTTGAACTGTGGCATCTCCAGGAGCTAAGGCGATGATATTGCCGTTTTCATCAACTTGGATCTTGTCTTCCCCTTTAATAATTTTCCAGGTCGGAGTTAAATTGACATCTGGATATTGAGCTAATTCCGCTTGTAAGGATTTACCCTCAACGGTTTCAAGTTCAACATTGATTTCTTCTCCCACTCCTAAACGATTTCCACTCGGAATCATCGCCACAACGGAGGAATGAACGCCATCCGCAAAATAATAGTTTTGCGGTTTAGTAGCGTACGCTTGGGGTTGAATCCGTTCCATCTGTTCACGAGGGAAAATTTGAACATCGACGGTGTAGTTAACATCCGAAAACGGTGAACCCCGTAATGTGGCAAACAACGCGAAGAGAATGGGCATTTGAATCAGAAGGGGGAAACATCCAGCTAAGGGATTTCCCAATTCTTTATAGACTCTGCTCATTTCTTCCCGTTGTTTTTCCGGGTCATCTTTGTACTGTTGTTGAATTTTTTCAACCCGTTCTTTCATTAACGGTTGGGTGACTTTCATTCGCCGCATATTGCGAATGGAACCCGCATTCAAAGGATAAAGCGCAAAGCGCACCACCAAGGTTAACGCCACAATCGCTAAACCATAACTCGGCACGATCCCGTAGAAAAAATCTAGGATCGGCAACATCACATTGTTGGAAAGAAACCCGATACCAAAGTCCATTCTTTTGAGTTTATTGAACTGCTTGGATTGAATATGTATTAATTTTAAGAACCATTCGCCAACCCTTGATGGATGGGTTGGTAACCGCCCCCTGATGTGTCAGGATTTTGGCTCAACAGGAAGGGTTCTGATCCGATCAACAGCGATGGTGTCTAAATTTCCAGATTACCGACTCGTCGCAGCACTGGCTTTTTGAGCTTGGGGCGAAACTTTATCTAGGATAAACTCATAGACTTCTCGAAAACGAGGTACAGCCCGGAGTTCCAGACGAGAACCATTTTTCAAAGTCAAAACCATATCTCCCCAAGTTCCCAACCCTCTCGGTACTTTCGCGATTTTGACGATTTCTGAATAGACGATATCGGTACGGTCTCGACCCATCCATCCCCCGTTCACGGAGATGCGACGATTGGTGATGCGATAGCGCAACCATAAGGCCCGGACAATTGCCCCAATGGTAAGGGGAATACCAATAATCGTCAGTCCTATTAATAGATTGATAACGAGGTCACCGATGGCGGGGCCTCCTTCATAAAAACTTTCCTCCCGTATACCCATTTAAAACCTCTGCTTCTACCAACAACTGTTTTAATTCTTGCAGAATTTCTGCATAATTGCACTGATCGGCTGTTGGTTTGACCACAATCACCACATCCCAACCGGGGGAGACTTGGGGTAAAAACTGATGCCAAGCGGCCCGAATTTGACGTTTGATCCGATTCCGTACAACAGCCCGTTTACTGACTTTTTGGCTGATGGAAATTCCCATCCGAGTTGGCTGAACCAAGGCAGAGGGTTTTGAATTGTGTTCTGTTTGACGGGGTTGACTTCGTAAAGCCCTCAAGGTTAGATGAGGGGTTTTGCGATGCAGTCCTTTGCTATAGACGGTTTTGAAGTCTTTGGGATGTCGGAGTCGATTGATTTTGGGTAACATCAATTAAATACTGCCACCCACAAATTCACCCATTTCCCTTAGCTTGACCCTTGGGAGCGCCATGAGTTCGTGGGAATAGCAATAGGTTGTTTTTAATTCGGATCAAGAGGATCAAGAAATTAAAACGTTAAACGTGCGCGTCCTTTTCTACGGCGGGCTTTAATCACGGCTTGACCGTTTTTTGTCCGCATCCGTACCCTGAAGCCAGAAACTCTTTTCTTTTTGCGGTTTGTTCCTTGCAGGGTTTGTTGAGCCATTGCTTACCTCCGGTGCCTTTTCGTTAATTTTTAATTAAAAGTCACAATTTTTCATTATAACACAATTTCTGGACTTTGAACGTAGGGTGCGTAAACTGCCAGCGCACCCCCCTTTGTTGCCCAGCCAACCGTCAACCCCTAATCATCAATACTCAAAATCCAAGTTCCGACATAACGCAACATGGGGACATCCCCAGGGGTGCGAATATTGGCGTTAAAGTTGAAAACACCACCAAAGGTGGGATTTTTGACATTAGAAAGAACGATTTCTACTTTCGTTCCAGCCGGAATTGGTTCTTGAGGATAAATTTGGATAATATGGTTTTCTTGATCCCAAATCACTTCTTCTAAGGGAATGGGCTGATTTTGAATCCGAATTTGTACCCGGTCAGGATCAATGGTTCCTTTGTAATAGTCGGGGTAGGTAATAGAAACTTCCGCGATCGCTAAATTTAACTTATCCGCCGGAAGTCTGAGTTTGTAGCGATCCCATTCTCCTGAGCGTCCGCTTTCGAGAAAATAATTTAAAATATTTGTTTTGTCCGGGCCACTAAACAAGGTAATCCCCGGTAAACCTTGCCCTTGAGCAATTTTAGGTAATGTCGTCAGAGCCAAACCCGTGATCAGTATAGCAGAAAATAGTTGTCGCATAAAAACTCCTGTAACACACTGAAATTTTGTTTAAGTTTTCTGAACTTGATAAAGACAAGTTAAAGATAAGAATCTAAATCAGGACTTTAGCTTTACGATGCAAATTTAGAACTCTATTGTGACACAACTCGGTATATATAGACTAAAGGGGAGCAGGGGAAACAGGGGAGCAGGGGAGCAGGGGAGGTAGGGCTACGCCTGCCTTTGTTTGCTGACTTGGAAAAGTTAATACTTTGACAAGCGCAGTGCAAAGCAGTCAACCGTTAACCATCAACCGTCAACCATCAACAAATCTTATGAGGAGATTTTATGAAAATCGGTATTGCTAAAGAAAGTCAGGTAGATGAGCGACGAGTTGCCCTCATTCCTGATGTTGTAGCTCGTTTGGTTAAACAAGGTGTAGAAGTATGGGTGGAGGCTGGGGCTGGGGAACGGGCCTGTTTTTCCGATAGTGCTTATGAACAGGTGGGGGCGAAAATCGCGGATCAAAGCACCGTTTGGGGTCAGACAGATGTGCTGTTGAAAGTGGGAGTCTTGCAAGACTTTGAAGTGTCTCAACTGCGCTCTGGTGGGGTGTTAATCAGCTTTTTAAACCCCTTGGGAAATCCTGAATTAATTCAGAAACTCGCGGCCGAGAACGTCACGGCTTTGAGTATGGAATTAATTCCCCGTACCAGTCGCGCCCAAAGCATGGATGCCTTATCTTCTCAAGCGAACTTAGCGGGATATAAAGCGGTGTTAATTGCAGCAACGGCGTTACCGAAATATTTCCCCATGTTAACCACGGCTGCTGGAACCATTCGACCTGCAAAGGTGTTGATTTTGGGGGCTGGGGTTGCTGGGTTACAAGCGATCGCAACTGCCCGACGTTTAGGTGCTGTGGTGGAAGGGTTTGATATTCGCCCCGAAGTAAAAGAACAAGTCCAAAGTTTAGGGGCAAAATTCGTGGATGTTTCCCTGGATGAAGATACCGTTGCTGAGGGAGGGTATGCCAAGGAAATCTCCGAAAAAGCCAAAGAACGCACCCGCGAAGTTTTGACCCAGCACGTCGCCGCCTCTGATGTCGTCGTCACAACTGCCCAAGTTCCAGGGAGAAAAGCTCCAGTATTAGTGACGGAGGAGATGGTTGCCCAAATGAAACCGGGTTCGGTGATCGTGGATCTCGCCGCCGAACAAGGAGGAAATTGTGAATGCAGCGAACCGGGAAAAGATGTCGTTAAACATGGGGTAACGATTATTGGGCCGATTAATTTACCGTCTTCGATGCCCATTCATGCTAGTGAAGTTTATGCCAAAAATCTCTCGGCTTTATTAACATTAATGATTAATAAAGAAAAGCAACTAGAAATTAATTTTGCCGATGATATTCTCGATGGAGCTTGTGTGACTCATAACGGTGAAATTCGTTCCGAAAGAGTTAAACAAGCTTTAAGTTTAAATCATCAACAGTCTCCCGTTAACAGTTAACTCTCAATGGTTCTGAAATTATGACGACAGAAACCTTAATTTCCGCATTGTTTGTGTTTGTTTTAGCAACCTTTGCGGGTTTTGAAGTGATTACCAAAGTTCCACCAACTTTGCACACTCCTTTGATGTCTGGAGCGAATGCGATTTCAGGAATTTCTGTTTTAGGCGCGTTAATTATTGCTGGCGATCGCGATTGGAATGTTACCGTGATTCTCGGATTTATTGGGATTATTCTCGCCATGATTAACGTTGTCGGTGGCTTTTTAGTTACAGATCGAATGCTGGAAATGTTTAAGAAAAAGGAGGCTAAAGCCTAATGGATATTCGCTTAACGGGAATACAACTCAGCTATTTAGTGGCTGTCACCTTGTTTTTCTTTGGATTAAAAAAATTAGGATCTCCAGCAACAGCTAGAAACGGCAATTTATGGGCATCTATTGGAATGTTAATTGCCGTTGTTGCCACAATGTTAGATCGGCAGATTTTGAACTATCAAATGATCGCCCTCGCTTTAATTATTGGTTCAGTCATTGGGGCGGTAATTGCGTATAAAGTTCAAATGACAGAAATGCCCCAAATGGTGGGGTTACTCAATGGTTTAGGCGGTGCGGCTTCTTCAATGGTAGCGGTGGGAGAATTTTGGCGCTATTTAGCTTTAGCAGAATCTCCCCCTTTAGGAACAACGATTACGGCTATTTTAGGGGTATTAATTGGGGGTGTAACCTTCACCGGTTCCATGATTGCCTTTGCTAAATTACAAGGGATTATGAGTGGTTCTCCTATTTTATTTCCCCTGCAACAACAGTTTAATATTCTGTTGTTTGTTGCCTTTGGTGCAGGTAGTGTTTATAT
>NZ_JBJUDF010000140.1:0-11042 GCF_046067725.1 Planktothrix sp. | reverse complement strand
GCAAGGGACTCCAAGTTTAGACTCGTCTTCTGCATTACTGAAGCAAGGTCAACGGCCCCTTCAGGTTTTGAAGCAACGATAGCATCTTCCAATGACTTGGTTCTTCTATCCTCTAGTTGCTTTTCTGCTGCTGACTGAAGAGCAAAGTCATCCGAGAACTTCTTAAAATCACTTCTAGATTCCTGATTCGCCTCCTCAAGAGACTTGTAATGTTCATCAGCATTTTAGTTTTCCCGTGCCACAAGCTCCATCTTTAAACCTCAAAAAAACTGAACTAACCTTTCAAAAACCGATTTCAAAAATTCCCTCTTCTCCTGTTAATTCTGAACCCGAAATTATTGAATCTCCTCCTGCTCCTGCGGTTCAAGAATGGCAATGGCGACAAGCGGGACGAGCTACGAATTGGAAACCACTGAAATCTTTACAATCAACTCCTTTTAAACTCGAAAAACTCTTAATTATGATCGGTTTAACTTGGTTTATTCCGATTGTTTTAGCTTTTATTAATAATCAGTTAAATCAGATTTGGGTTTGGCAACCTTTGTTAAACTCTTGGCAGCAATTATCTCGTCAACCTTTGCAAATTATTTTTATTCTTTTATTTCTATTTATGATAGGTTGGGTTTGGCAAAGATATCGATTTTTTTCTGAAATTGTATTAACAATTTTAGCAATATTGTGGTTAACTCCTCGCTTATTAGATGGGTTAATGGAAATGACCAATAATGCCTTAATTTGGTTCCCCATTGTACACCCTATTCCTTTATTTTATCGTGATCCCACCCAAGGCGTTTATATCACTGTATTGATTTTATGGATATTTTATCCTTGGTTATGGGATGGACTGCTTAAACTAAGCTATGGTTTAAAACCTTTACCCTTAATGACGTTATTGAACTATAGCAAAGAAACCAATAAAATTTTAAGAAATTATTGCCAGAAGAAAAATTTTAAACTTCCTGAAATCAAATTTTTGCCCATTGATGAACCCATTATTTTTTCCTATGGAAGTTTTCGACGTTTTGCTCGAATTATTGTCAGTCGAGGATTATTAGACCAATTAACAGAAGAGGAAATAGCAACTATTTTTGCCCGTGAAATAGCCAGTATTGGAGAATGGGATTTTGCTGTGATGTCTTTAGCTACACTGATCAGTCAAATTCCCTATTTAATTTATTGGTATTTAGCAGAATTAACCGAAAAATTGCCTAAGTTAAATCTTGCCTATCCTAGCATCATTCAAAATTTTATAAATCAAATTGTTAATGCGATCGCTACTTTGATTTGCCCGCTATGCTATGGCTTATACAAACTTTTAAGATTCCCCACCTTGTATTTATCTCGCCGTCGGGTTTATTATAGTGATCGCATGGCTTGTAACCTAACCGGAAATCCAAACGCGTTAAGTCGAGCCTTATTAAAAATCACAATAAAATTATCTCAAACTATTCAAAAACAAGGAAAAACTGATTTTATTCTCGAAGCTTTTGATCGATTAATTCCCATCAGTTATCAACAAGCTTTAACCTGGGGAAGTGTCACTCCTTACACAGATCCAGATCCTTTATTTCAATGGGATTTAACAAATTCATATACTCAGTGGTTAACCTTAAATCAATCCCATCCTTTGATGGGAGAACGCTTAAAAATTCTAGGCTTTTATGCTAATTATTGGAAACTAGAGCCGGAATTTGATCTATCTCATCTTAACCCACCAAAACTGCCAAAATTTGATCCCCATAACTCCCCATTATTATTACAAGGTGCACCGTTTTTTGGAATTCCCGTTGGCATGGCAATTGGCGGTATCATTTGGTTAATGGGGGGACTTTGTTCAGCTTTAGGATTGTGGCAATTAGAATGGTTATGGGGAGATTATTGGATTATGGCAGGTTGTATTCCGATTGGTTGTAGTCTAGGAATTTTCATCAGGATTAATCCCTTTTTTCCTAAAATTAAACCTTCTAATCTTTTCAATCAACCGAACTTATCTGATTTAATGATTAACCCCAAAAGTATTCCCCTCGATAGTCAACCAATTTGTTTAACAGGTCAACTGTTAGGTCGCACAGGTTTAAGGAATAGCTTTGCTCAAGATTTAATGTTGCAAACCTCAAGCGGAATTGTTAAACTGCACTATCTGCCTCAATGGACTCCTATCCTCAATTTCTTACCCAGAATTCTTCAACCCCAGACATTGATCACTCAAAATATTAAAGTAACCGGATGGTGGAGGCGAGGAGCAACTCCTTGGATCGATGTGGAAACCCTAGAAACCTGTGATAGTCAAACCTTGCTACAAAGCGGACACGCCATTGGGTCTACAATTTTAGCCATTGGTTTTACCTTATGGGGTGCTTACCTGGTTTCTCAAGGCGGATGGTAAACAAAAATTTAATCAATAAGATTGCTTTTGCGGAAAATAAATGTTACATTACTTAACCAAAGATTAAAAATGATGTCAATTCGATCACACCCTTGAAAAAGTTCACCAATTTTGCCAAATTAAATGCAAAAATCTTGTCAAAAGAGTAGAACTATCTTCAAAGCTGTGCTATCTTAGAGATTGGCTCATAACGATCCGGTACTGGAATACCCATAGCAAAGGTTCTAGGTTCCATTCAATAGCCTGACTCATACAAGGCGAAACAGCAACTTAAAAGAAATGACAAATTTTTTGTTGAATGCTGTACTCAACTATCGGCACTCCAAAGGCAGGAAGTTAACATCCAGTGAGTTGACTTTATATGGTCTTAGCTATAGGAAGTTCAATCTATTTTTGAACACAGGAATAAAAAAACGCTATAGCATCAAGTTTTGACAAATGGGAAAAAGTTTACGAGACAACCGAGCAAACCTACTCTTTCTGCATGATGAATTCAATATGCAGGAAATGATAGGATTTCATCTCAATTTCAAGATGACATCGGTTGTTGAGTTCAATTTAAAAAACCAAAGTGATGATTGCCTTGGGGTTAATCCTCGATTTGTGTTTTTAAACCGCACAAGTTGGGGATAGTTTCGCCTACTCATTTTTTTATTTAATTTGGAGGTTCTACTCATGTCCGTTCGTCTTTATGTTGGTAATCTTCCTAAAGAATTAGAGCGCAAAGAATTACAAGAAGTCTTTGTCGAAGAGGGAGATACCGTTTCTGCTAAAGTCATTACTGATCGCAAAACGGGTAAATGTCGGGGGTTTGGCTTCGTTACCGTGCAAACCGATGAAATCGCCGATCAAATTGTTGAAAAATATAACGGGGTTATGTTTAGAGAAAACCCCTTAAAAATTGAAAAGGCATTACCTCGTAAAAAAGGAAAAGGTGAAGGTGCAAGCGGTAGTGAAAATGCTGGGGAAGAACAACCCCAACAACAACAACAACAACCCGTTCAACAACCCGTAAAAGCAGGAAATACCCCTAAAAGTGGTGGTGGCAAAAACCGAAATAAAAAATCTAAACAGTCCGGTGGGGGTCGTCCCGCTGCTGCACCTCAAGCTGGCGGAGATGAAGCTTTCCAACCCGATCCCCGTTGGGCGAATGAGTTAGAAAAACTCAAACAAATGTTAGCCGCCCAAGCTGCCAATCCCTAAACGTTATTGTTTAAATTGATAGGATTTAAACCTACCTCAATCGTTATTGAGGTAGGTTTTTAATATTTCCTATTCAACCTTTAATGTAGAACAAGATCTAAACGGCAACCGTGAAGTATAAGAATTGCTCCTGATCATAATAGGATAGCAGGTGCTAATAACAGTTGTAAAAGTCGAGTGATAATTTGAGTAAAAGTTCCTGAATTTTAAAACGTCATAACCCCTTGGACAGCCCAAACCCCCAAGTCAATCAAAGCAGTCATCAAATGGATAAAACCAATTAATATAGATAAATGACCCAACGGCAATTTAACAATTGGTTAAACCTCTATAACACTTTAGCTCTTAATAATGCAACGGGTAATGACATCATTTTTCGCCATTTAGGAACATAAGCCCGCTTGCGAAAAACATCATATTCATTGCGTTCAATTTCATCTAAAATTTGCCGATAAAGCACTAAGGCAGTCCAAACTGGCCAGCGAATTTCCTCGCTTAAAACACTAATTCCTTTCTCGGCTTCTGCATAGAATTTCCGCGCCCGTTGAATTTCAAAACGCATTAATTCTCGCCAACGATCATCAACAATCCCCTTAAATAAATCCTCTTCGGTATAGTTAAATAACGCTAAATCATCCAAGGGTAAATAAATCCTGCCCCGTCGGGCATCTTCTCCCACATCCCGCAGAATATTGGTCAGTTGATTGGCAATTCCTAACGCGATCGCTTCCTGATTCGGAATCATCACTTCCGGGTTAGGATTCCAAGGCGTCATCACCGGAGGTTCAACCCCCATAACCGCCGTTGACATTAACCCCACCGTTCCCGCCACCCGATAACAATAAAGTTCCAACTCCTCAAAAGTTTGATAGCGATTGCGGTATAAATCCATGCGTTGACCCGCAATCATATCTCGGAAGGGTTGAATCTCCAAAGGGAAACGATGGAGAGTATCGACGAGCGCCACATCCACATCATCCCTTGGATGTCCGGCGAACACCGCTTCTAGGTGTTGTTCCCATTGATCTAAGGTTTCCTCCGTTGTCGCCGCCGCCATTGGCCCATCGACCAACTCATCAGTACGACGACACCAAACATAGATCGCCCAGATCGCCCGACGCTTGGCTTCTGGCATCAATTGAGTGCCCAAATAAAATGTCTTGGCATACTCCGCAGTAACCTGACGGCAGAGTTCATAGGAGTCTTCCAGTGATGCCAGAGTTCTCATGCACGGAGATTTAGAAAGTTGTAGCATTCGTTGTTCTGGTGACCGACAATGGATAAGCTAGGAAGGAATAGGAGTTGAGGAAGCAACAGGAGCCGATGGCGCAGACAACGCCGAAAAACGATTAGAAGTGATATCTTCTTGAATCGCCTGTGCAGTCAGCTTACCGGAAAGTACAGCCCCTTCCATACTGGCTAAATAACGCTGCATCGTGTAATCTCCAGCCAGATAGAAATTAGGAATAGGCGTTTTTTGAGAGGGACGATGGGCTTGTCGCCCAGGAGTCGCCTTATAAACCGAACGTGGGGTTTTCACCACGTGAGATTTCAGCAGTTTGGCTTTGTGGGGAATTTCCTCTGGAAAGAGTTTCTCCAACTCCGCCATCGTCGCTGCCACGATTTCCTCATCCGATTGACTAATCCAATCTTTTGCCGGAGCCAATACCAATTCCAGCATAGAACGGTCAGGATGGGAATACTCTTTACAGGTATTACTCATATCTGCATAGACGCTGAGTAAAGGTGAACGGGAAAACAACAAATGGTCAACATTTGTTAACTTACGATCAAACCATAAATGCACGTTAATCACCGGAACCCCTTCTAACCCCTGTAGCTGTTTGAAGTAGTCCATGTTTTGCCAAAGTTGGGGTAACATCACCTTCAGGGGATCAACGGGCATGGCAGAAACGTAGAGATCCGCCGTTAACACCTCATCAGAGCTATCGTTTAACCCGCGAATTAAGAAGCCTTTGACGGTTCCATCGGCGTTGAGTAAAAATTCTTTAATTGGGGCATTCAAACGAACTTCTCCGCCCCGTTCTGTAATGTAATCGACCAACGGTTGACACAGACGTTCCGTGGGAGACCCATCTAAAAACGCCATTTTTGAACCGTTCTTTTCTTGGAGAAACCGATTTAAAGCGGTTAAAATTACCGTTGAGGAAATTTCATCAGGGTTGATGAAATTCAAAGCTTTGGACATAGCAATAAACACTTCTTTCTCGACCCTGGGCGGAACATTGTGGAGTTTCAGCCATTCTGAGAACGAATATTGATCCATTTCCTCGACGTATTTTTGACCTTGGAGCATGGCCGGAATTAACCCTAAACCAAACCGAATTTTCTCCGGCCAGGTCAACATATCATTGTTACGGAGAATAGCAGCTACCCCGTTTAAAGGAGCGGGGATGTCAGGAAAGTCAAACCGAGAATAAGTTCCAGGTTTCTCCGGTTGATTGAAGATCATGGAGTGTTCCTTCCATTGCAGCCGATCTTCGATGTCCAGTTCCTTGAATAACTGCAACATATTGGGATAGGCGCCAAAGAAAATGTGCAACCCGGTTTCGTACCAGTCGCCGTCTTCGTCTTTCCAGGCTGCGACTTTCCCTCCTAATACGTCCCGTCGTTCTAACACGATGGGGGTATGACCCAGATCCGTTAGATACTTAGCACAAGCTAGTCCCGCTAAACCTGCTCCAGCGATCGCAACTCGCATCGATTACCCTTTTGAATGTTTTCTTAATGTTTTTCCTGATTATACGTTACATCTCGTTACATTAAAACCCAAGGAGGTCAAAAATTCTAATCACAAGAGATCATGAAAGTTAAGACTTGATCCCCAATGCCTTTTAACTTATTCCATTCTTTAGTTAACGTTTCATGACGAGCCAGATAACTTGCCACTTCCGTAGACACTAAAATACTATTGGGATGAGCGACTTCCTGTAACCGGGCAGCCATATTCACCGCAGGGCCAATGGCAGTATAATCCGAACGTTCCTGAGATCCAAACATCCCCACCACCGCCGTCCCGATATGAATCCCACATCGAAAACGCACCGGTTCAACACTATTTTCCCCGACAATGCCTTGTTCTCGCCAACGTTGATTCAGTTGATCTAACGATTGCAACATTTCGCGGGCTGACTTGACCGCCAGTTGAACCTGTTTTTCCGGGGGTAACTCTTCTGGGGCGCCATATAACGCCATCACCGCATCTCCGACAAATTTATCCACCGTACCCCCATTGGCAAAAATCACCCGAGTCATCTCAGATAAATACTCATTTAAAACCACTGCTATCCCTTGCGATTGTAACTGATTTGACATTTTAGTAAATCCCACAATATCACTAAACAAAATCGTAATCAATCGAGGTTCCGGGCTCAAATCCAAGGCTAATTCACCCGTTGCCGCTTTTTTAACCATAGCTTCAGGTAGAAACCGCTTCAATACCGACTCAGTTAAATATCGATTTAATTCCGCTACTCGTCGCTCATTTTCTTTCAAAGATTGTAAATTCTTAACTTCTGCCAACAATTCTCGATCATTAAACGGTTTTGATAAATAGGCATCAGCCCCCCGTTCAACTCCTTCTAACCGCGTATCTTCATCCGCTTTAGCTGTTAATAATATTACCGGAGTTCCCTTTAATTCAGGGTTTTCTCGAATTAACCGAATTAAATCTAACCCCGATACTAACGGCATCATTAAATCCGTAATAATCACTTCAGGGCGATATTTTTGAGCCATTTCAAACCCTTGTTCTCCATTGCCAGCAACGATCACGTTGTATCCCGACAAACGCAAAATTTTCGAGACATAGTGACGTAAATCTGGGTTATCATCCACCACTAAAACTAAATTTGTGCAAGTCTTATTATTGCCTAAAATCAAAAGGTCTTCGGGATTTTCCAACCCGTCAGAGACTTTTTGATCCATCACATCGACATCAATATCTGCAAATTCAACCGAAGCACGGCTAGAATTTAATTCTGCCGGAATTTCTAACACTTGTTCTTCCGGTAAATGGGACGTTCCCAATTGTAACCAAACGGTAAACGTTGTTCCTTGACCATAAACCGACTCTACGGAAATTTGTCCTTTATGAAGTTCCACTAATTCCTTAACTAAAGCTAATCCTAACCCCGAACCTTCATAGGAACGATTTGCCGATCCTTCCGCTTGACGAAACCGTTCAAATAAATAGGGAATTTGTTCCGGTTGAATCCCAATTCCGGTGTCTTGAACTTGCAAACGGCAATGATCCCCCAAAGGTTCAACTCGGAGAGTAATGGTTCCTCCAGGCGGAGTAAACTTCATCGCATTTGACAGTAAATTATAAAGAACCTTATCAAATCGTTCTAAATCTAAATACAATAACGGACAAGAATGTAAATCCGTTTTTAAATGAATTTCTTTTTTATGACAATAAGGTTGAAACGACTCAACGGTACTCTGACAAAAAGCAATTAAATCACAGGGACGAAAACTCGGCTGCATTCGTCCCGCATCAAACCGTTGTAAATCTAATAATTGATTCACTAACCGTAACAACCGCCGAGAATTTCTTAACGCAATTTTTGCTTGTTCTTGGGGTAAATCTTGCTGTTGATTAATCGCCGATTCTAACGGCCCAATCATTAAAGTTAAAGGCGTGCGAAACTCATGGGAAATATTCTGAAAAAATTCCGTTTTAATCCGATCCGCTTCTAACAATCGTTCGGCTTGTTGTCGAGTTTTTTGATATAAACGAGCTTGTTGTACCGCTAAAGCCGCTTGTACCGCCACCACTTGCACTAAATTAATTTCTGAATCCTGCCATTGGCGTGTACGATGATTTTGTCGCAGAGAAATACTGCCAATAATCTCACCATCCGATAACAAAGGAACCACCATTAAAGCTTTAGACGCTGAACGCAGGGGTAATTCAGCAATATGAGATTCCGGTTCCTGATCTAAATCAGAAATCACAACCGGTTGTTTCGTGCGTAACACTTGTTGTAACACCGGGTTGCCACGAATGGGAACTAAAGATTGAGGCAGCATCTCCACCGCCGGCTGGGAATGAAGGGCAGAATCTAAAGAATTTGGGGGAGACTTGGACGACCATTCATCACTGACCAAAGAAGCTTGTCGAGTCGCATCATACAACCCCACACACTGGACATATTCATCGTCTTTTGTCCACAATGATAACGCACAGCCATCCACCTGTAAGGCTTCTCCCAATTGTTGGGTAATAGCCGCAAAAATAGTGCGGGGATCAAGACTGGAGCGAATAGCCGATGTAATGGTATTGACTAAGGCTTCCCGTTTCGCCAATTCTCGAACTTGTTCATAGGCGCGAGCTTGGGATAAAGCGAGAGCCGCTTGATCCGCAACGGTAATCACTAACTGAACTTCATGATCCAACCAAACATGGGGTTCTTGGCAATGATGCAGTGCTAAAACCGCCATTAAATCCAGTTTGTAGAACAGAGGAACAATTAAACTAGAGCGAATTTGAGTGTCCGTATAAGCTTGTTGACGTTCCCTAACTGTGGCGATACGTTCATCGGTGTCTACATCTTGGATCACTTCAACATCGGTCGTTTCCCAAACTAATAATTGCAGCAGATCCGTTGACGGTTGTGGGTGATTTGAGGATTGTAGCACCTCTGCTCGTCCCGACTGATACATAAACCATTCATCGCTCATTTGCCCATCTTGAAACGGTCGTAGCAAACAATAGCGAGCTTCAAACATTTGACCCACCGTTTCGACAATTCGTTGCAACATTTCCCGATAGTTGGGGGCTGAACGAATGGTATTGGTTACGGCGTAGAGAAGGGATTCTTGTTGTAGGGCGCGTCGCAGTTCTTCGGTACGAGATTTGAGGACGGTATGGGTTTCTAAAGCTTGTTTAACGATGGCTTTGAGTTCGTCGGCGTCCCAAGGTTTGGTAACGTATTTAAAGACTTTACCCGAGTTAATCGCTTCAACTAAATCTTCAACATCGGTATAACCCGTAAGGATAATCCGAATAATATCGGGATATTGGGCTGCGGTTAAACTCAGAAATTCTGTCCCGCTCATTTGCGGCATTCGTTGATCAGAAATAATCACCGCTACGTCAGACTGAGACGCTAAGATTTGTAGTGCCGTTGGCCCGCCTTCTGCTCGCAAGACCCGGTATTCCCGATGGAAGGTGCGATACAGCAGATCTAGGTTATCGGGTTCATCATCGACAACTAAGATCGTCGGCTTAGATTTTTTCAGGGAATTCATGCACCGAGCTCCTGCTGCAAGGGATGTAGGGGGTAATGCTCTGTGAATGACACAGATGGGGTGAACTTGCCCCTAACGGGTGATCAGGGTTAATCAATGATCAAGTTGTTTCGTGATTGAGGATGCCCCCTATTGATCTTATGCTTCCAGGGTGTTGAGTTTCAGGGATTAGATTGAGGATTGACAGAATCACCCTCAACAGCCAACCCACCCTGAACACCCCCTAAAAGTACCCATCCTAACTAGACTCCATCGCTGTTTTCAGTTGAATTGATTTTCCAACATCAGATGCGCTTTTTGGTTTAATTTCTAATCCCACCCAACCCAGACCCAATGATTATTTTTGTTAATTTTGGTTGGAAGTCTGCATCCAACAATTGATGATTCAGACTCTGATTGATTTGTAACCTGATGAGTCATGTCAGGACAATCAGGATATTGATGCACAATATTCATTGTACCTTGATCATCTCAAGAGTCAGGAAGAAGAAGGGTGTTCTCCATTGTCTGTTTCCCGCCAAGCATAACCTTCAACAAACAACACATCTGTGCTGTGCTGTAACTGCCCAGCATCACTGTTATAGAATGGTTGGTGCGATTTGCAACTGTGTACAATCCCTAAACTAAGCGTGAATTATTTGTTTTCCACTTTCAGATCTCATCCATCCTTTTTAGGGTGCGGAAATCTCATCGGGCCAGAAACTCCCCCTCCTACACGATATTCTGTGGATTGTTCTCGGTTGCAAATTCGACCAGCTACCTTGGGAGATCTCACGGCTTTAACGGATATTTTGGCGGAAAGTTTTCATTCCCGCGATGGGATTTTGAGTTGGGTTTATCCCATTTTACGCTTAGGAATTTATGAAGATTTACGCCATCGTTTGGTGATGAGTTCACCTCAATATGTTTGTTTAGTGGCTGTGGCTTCATCGGTGGGGGTTTCGTCTTCGGTTTATCGATCTGATCGCGAATATGTTTTGGGAACGGTGGAAATGGGTTTGCGATGGGTTCCCCCCAGCCGAGGGCTATCGCGCTATGCTTGGCAATTATCGTTAGCGTCTCGGTATCCATATTTATCAAATTTAGCGGTGCATCCTCAATATCGCCAGCAAGGAATTGCTCAACAATTACTGATATCTTGTGAACAAACAGCCCAACGTTGGGGCTTTTCTAATGT
>NZ_JBJUDF010000139.1:0-5765 GCF_046067725.1 Planktothrix sp. | reverse complement strand
TCCCTATAAAAGCCATGATTTATGGTTTTTAACTGAAAGCATTCGTTGGGGTTTCCATCAAGGTCAAATTCAAGATATTGCCCAAGCTAAAGCCTTAGTTGATAAGGTAAACCGCGAAGATATTTGGCGAGAAGCAGCCCAAGAAGCTGGATTTACGGCTGATATTCCCACTTCAACTTCACGAGGAGTTGAAAAATTCTTTGATGGAATTACTTTTGATCCCACAAATCCTGAAGCTTATCTTCAAAGTTTAACGATCAAAAAAGTTTAGTGATGAGTTCATAATTAAGAATTAATCTATAGAAATCATAGATAATTCTTAATTCTTGAAAAGTAAATCTTTCCCCATTCTTATTGTAGACTGAAAAAATTTTCAAGGAGTTGTAACAAAATGACAAGTACAGCGAAAAGAAGAACGAATGGAAATAGCTTTGCTGACAACCTCGGTGAATTTTGGAAAAAGAACTCACAAAATATTATTCTTCCCTTAATAGGAACCCTAGCATTTTTAGCAGTTTGGCAACTTTTATCCCTATCAGGAATTACCCGTTTGCCTGGGCCGTTGAGTGTGATTACCAATGAACAAACTCGAATTTTATTAATGTATCCTTTCTATGACCGGGGAGGTTTAGATAAAGGCTTATTTTGGCAAACCTTAGCCAGTTTAGGACGGGTGGCTCAAGGATATTCAATTGCTGCCATTGTTGGAATTAGCGTCGGAATTTTAGTCGGAACAAACCCCATTATTGATAAAGCTTTAGATCCCTTATTCCAGTTCCTCCGAATGGTCGCACCTTTAGCCTGGGTTCCTATTGCCTTAGTTGCCTTTCAACAAAACCAACCCGCCGCTATCTTCGTAATTTTCATTACTTCCGTTTGGCCGATTTTAATTAATACCAAAGAAGGCGTTAAACAGATTCCTGATGATTACAATAACGTAGCTCGTGTGTTGCAACTTTCTCGCAAAGAATATTACTTAAACATTTTATTTCCCTCTGCTTTACCTTACATTTTCACCGGATTAAGAATTGCAGTTGGTTTAGCTTGGTTAGCAATTATTGCAGCCGAAATCGTGATGTCCGGTATCGTCGGAATTGGTTTCTTTATCTGGGATGCTTACCAACAAAACTACATCAGTGACATTCTCTTAGCCGTCGTTTATATCGGTGCAGTAGGTTTACTCTTAGACCGAGGCATTGGTTACGTTCAACAATTAATTGTTCCCGGTGAAAGAAAGTAAACCCGTAGGGGCGGGGTTCCCCTGCCCAACCCCCACAAACCATCCCCCAATAATTACTAAGGAGTTAAAATCATGGCAAAACCATTAATCGAAGTTGAACAAATTGATAAAGTTTTTAATTTAGCCGGAGGCGGTCAATATATAGCCCTCAAAGGGATTGATTTACAAATCAAAAAAGGTGAATTTGTTTCCTTAATTGGACACTCAGGCTGCGGAAAATCCACCTTATTAAATATGGTAGCCGGGTTAGATTTACCCTCAGAAGGAATTGTCACCATTGAAGGTCAACGAATTACTAAACCAGGGCCAGATCGAATGGTTGTGTTTCAAAACTATTCCTTATTACCTTGGCGAACCGTCCGAGAAAATATTGCTTTAGCAGTTGATTCTGTCATGAAAGGATTACCGCTAGGAGAACGAAAAGCTATCATCGAAAGTCATATTGATTTAGTCGGTTTACGTCATGCAGTCGATAAATATCCGGCTCAATTATCCGGGGGAATGAAACAACGGGTTGCCATCGCTCGCGCTCTAGCCTTACGCCCGAAATTACTCTTATTAGATGAACCCTTTGGAGCCTTAGACGCCTTAACACGGGGTAATCTTCAAGAACAATTAATGAAGATTTGCCAAGACAATCAAATTAGTGCCTTAATGGTGACACACGATGTTGATGAAGCGGTTTTATTATCCGACAGAATTGTGATGTTAACCAACGGCCCAGAATCAAAAATCGGACAAATTTTAGATGTCGATATTCCTCGCCCCCGCCAACGGATGCAAGTCGTAGAACACCCCAGTTACTATCGCTTGCGGAGTGAAATGATTTATTTCCTCAATCAACAAAAACTGATCAAAAAAATGCGGGCGAAAAAGAATAAAGTCATTGCCCGTCATGGCTTAGAAAAAATTAATTTAGAACTGGGTTTTGTTCCCCTCACCGCCTGTGCCCCCCTCGCCGTTGCTAAAGAACTCGGATTTTTTGAAAAACACGGTTTAGATGAAGTCCATCTCGTGCGGGAAAGCAGTTGGCGCGGCGTTAGTGATGGCATTGCAGGAGGCTATTTAGACGCGGCTCAGATGCCCTCTGGGATGCCTTTGTGGATGACCTTGGGGGGGGATGACACCAAACCCGTAACGGTGATTACATCCCTCACCATGACCCGCAACGGCAACGCCATTACCCTCGCCCGTCGCTTCTATGACCAAGGCATTTACACCTTGGCAGACTTCAAAAAAATGCTGTTACAATCCCCAGGACAGCAACATCGCATGGGGGTTGTCCATCCTAGTTCCATGCACAACCTGTTACTCCGCTATTGGTTGGCTTCGGGAGGGATAGACCCTGACCATGATGTGGAACTGTTGACCATTCCCCCCGCCCAAATGGTAGTGGACTTACAAGGCGGCACCATTGATGGGTTCTGCGTCGGCGAACCTTGGAACCTGCGGGCGATGATGGAGGATGTCGGGTTGACCGTGGCGACGGACTTAGAAATTTGGCCGGGACACCCTGGAAAAGTCTTAGGGGTGCGGGAAGACTGGGCGGCGACCTATCCCAATACCCATATCGCCTTAGTGAAAGCGTTGTTAGAGGCGTCCGCCTATTGTGCTGACCCGGAAAATGCCAATGAAATTCGCCAAATTTTAGCCCAACGTACCTATCTGGGCACTCGCCCCGAATATATTCAATTGGC
Source organism: Planktothrix sp. (assembly GCF_046067725.1). Classification (NCBI taxonomy): domain Bacteria; kingdom Bacillati; phylum Cyanobacteriota; class Cyanophyceae; order Oscillatoriales; family Microcoleaceae; genus Planktothrix; species Planktothrix sp. The sequence goes on along the minus strand of NZ_JBJUDF010000139.1, from coordinate 2,828 downwards.
TGATCCCAATGATGCCGCTTGCAACCTGGATCAACCCATGCGTCAATATGCCCATCATCAATTTTTTGGGGAAGGGGTGAACCGTCCCAGCCGTACCGAACAACTGTGGCACATGGTTCAAATGGCCCGTTGGGGACATACTCCTTTCCCCCGCAACTGGGTGGAAATTTTAGAACGTTTATGTGCAGTGGGGGCTTTTAGTACCGCCGCCCGTGAATTAGGACTTTCTGAAATTAGTTATAGTCGCAGCGCTATTCAATTATTTGATGGCACAAAATTTGATACTGAAGATCCGATTGGTTATCTCAATAATTTGAAAATAAAACGGGATTTTACGGTGACAGAAATTGTTTTAGATACGCCTCGCTTTAAAGTGGCTTGACTTCAGAAACCGGGTTTATCCCTTGATTTTTGCTCAGAAACCCGGTTTCTATATCTTGAGTTAAAACTATCGTGAAATTTAAAATTCAGGAAATATCAACCATGACTACAACTAAAACTTCTGCGTCTACCTTTGGCAAAAAATTTACTAAAACGTCAAAAGTTAAAAATCAGCCTTATTTAGTGTTTGATCAGGTTTCTAAGGTTTATCCGACTGCTAAAGGGCCTTACACGGTTTTAAAAGATGTTAATCTCACGATTAATGAAGGGGAATTTATTTGTGTGATCGGACATTCGGGTTGTGGAAAATCGACGTTATTAAATATGGTTTCTGGGTTTAATACTCCATCTGATGGTCAGGTGACATTACGCTCAAAACCGATTTTAAAACCAGGGCCAGACCGCATGGTGGTGTTTCAAAACTATGCGTTATTACCTTGGCGGACGGTCTTTGAAAATGTTTATTTGGCGGTTAATGCGGTTCATCCGAATAAATCTGAAGTTGAAAAAAATGCCATTGTTCGAGATCATTTAGCAATGGTGGGATTATCAGAAGCTGCTGAGAAAAAACCGCCTCAAATTTCAGGGGGGATGAAACAACGGGCTGCGATCGCACGGGCGTTAGCCATTCGTCCTGAAGTGTTAATTTTAGATGAACCCTTTGGGGCGTTGGATGCAATTACTAAGGAAGAATTGCAGGAAGAATTGTTAAAAATCTGGAATGATCATCGCTGTACAGTATTGATGATTACCCATGATATTGATGAGGCATTATTCCTCGCTGATCGCTTAGTCATGATGACAAATGGCCCCTCGGCAACTATTGGAGAAATCTTAGAAATTCCCTTTGAACGTCCGCGTGATCGCACTCAAATTATGGAAGATCCCGAATATTATAACCTCAGAAATTATGCCCTCGATTTCCTCTATCGTCGCTTTGCCCATGATGATGAATAAATAATTGTTGACACACCTTAAACCCCTGGTTTCTTGAAGAAACCAGGGTTTTATAGCACCACGCATAGAGAGTGTTTGACATTACCCCGGAAATACAAAAAATCCGACTAATAATTTAAGTAACAATCATTCCACTTTGAATCTAAAGAGGATTTAAAGCCGTTAAGGGCGAGAACACTTCGCCCCTAACAGTTATCCTGAGATGAATTAAAATTTCATTTCTTTTTCTATCCTAACCTTAACCCATCTTATCCCATTTTAACTAAATCTCCATAATGATTTGCGCTCAAATTTCCATTGTGTAAGGATAACGCTCCTAACGGAGGAATATGATGGCTTTTTTCTAATAAAAATTTTAAAAAAGTTTCAGAAATTACCGATAATTGTTTTCCTTCTAAATGAGTCACATACCATCGCAAATGAATCGGAAAATGTTGTACATCTAAAATTGTTAGTTCTCCCATTAACTGTTCTGCCATTAAGGTATGTTTCGATAAAACCGAAAGTCCTAAACCACCAGCGATCGCTTGCTTAATGGCTTCGTTACTTCCTAATTCTAAACGCACTCTCACCCCCACTTTATACCGTTCAAATAACTTTTGAACGGCATGGCGTGTTCCTGAACCTTGTTCTCGCATAATAAAAGGCTCTCCCGCTAACGATTTAATGGGAATATTTTTTTCACCCGCTAAAGGATGATCTCGTCGGGATACCACCACTAAGGGATTATCTAAAAACGGTTGACTGGATAATGCTAAATCTTCAGGCGGTTGACTCAAGATATACAAATCATCTTGATTGTCCTGCATTCGTTGAATTAAGGTAGCATGATTCGTCACTTGTAGCGCAATATCAATCCCTGGATATTGTTGACAAAAATATCCTAACAATCTAGGAACAAAATATTTAGCTGTTGAAACCACACCTAACCGCAACCGACCTTGTTTTGTTCCTTTTAATGAAGCCACTTGCATTTCTAAATTATCCAACCGTTCAAAAATATCTTGACAAGTTGATAGCAAGGCTTCTCCAGCTTCGGTGAGATACAGTTGCTTTCCAATTTGTTCAAACAACGGTAAACCAATGGTCTGAGTTAGTTGTTTAACTTGAGTTGAAACCGTTGGCTGCGTAATCATCAACTCTTCAGCGGCTTTGGTAAAGCTACTATGACGCGCTACCGCCTCGAATACTTTCAGTTGATGTAAAGTTGCCTGCATCAAGATTCTATCCCTCCTTGAGTCATTAGGGTTATCAAATCAAAAACTTTGTAACGTTCCTGCTGTTTTTATTATAGATATAAATCAATCAATTTGTCATTTTGTATAAAGCAAAAACTATATAAGTAAAATTTATCTACACGGGTTCCGGGTGGAAATCCTAAAGAATCTTTACAGAATCAGGATTTTGAGAAAATTTACATTAAATCGATCAGATTAATTCCTTTATAAATTATAACTTCTGGCTCATATCTATGTTGTTTTTTTATTCAA
>NZ_JBJUDF010000138.1:0-48328 GCF_046067725.1 Planktothrix sp. | reverse complement strand
CTCTCAGTTTAAAAACTGATGCTGCGACTGAAAGCGATATTACTTTAGAAGCTTTTGAAGTCATCTTTCAACCCTATGAAACCTTTAAGATTGTTGCCGTTCCTCTAACCGTTGCTGATGACGGTCAGCCTGAACCTGATGAAAGCTTTCAGTTAACTTTATCTAACCCCCAAGGCGGAGCAACTCTCGGAGAATCCCAGGAAATCGCTGTCACTCTCCAAGATAATGATGTCAGTTCACCCCCCTTATCTCCAGATAACGGATCGACCGTCGTTATCCCTTTACCTCCATCTCCCTCTGAAATTAGTCTGTCTTTATCTCCCAATGAAGTACCAGAAAATACAGGGGAAAAACTCGTTTATACCTTCACTCGCCAAGGCGGTTCCCTGAATCTCCCGATCTCCGTTAGCTTTACGGTGGGAGGTGATGCCGTATTTGAAGAAGATTATACTGTCACAGGTGATGTAACTTTTAACGGAACCCAAGGCAGTGTTTCCTTCCCCGGAAATGTGACTAGCGCCACCGTTACCGTTGTTCCCATTGATGATGATCAATTTGAACAACAAGGAAAAACCATTGATCTCACCGTTAAAGAGTCCAGCTTCCTGTACACAGCCAATCCCCAACAATTCACCGCCACAGGAACCATTATCAGCGATGACCTGCCACCTGCACCTCCGATTTATAACTTTACTGAGGGTGAATATTTTGTGTTTGAGGGTGATCCTAACATGACTCAAACTGCTGAGATTACGATTGAACGCACCTTTGAGACTGACGTCAAATCAAGTTTAAAAATTTTGCTACAACCTACAGTAGTCAATGGAGGAACACCAGGTGATGATGTAGAACCCACAGAAATCAGCGTGAATTTTTTAGAAGGAGAAACGCAGAAAACCGTTGAAATCCCGATTATCGGTGATAACACTGTTGAACCTTCTGAAGGAATTCTTCTGTCTTTTGATCCAGACAGCTTTGAACCTACGGGCCAGTCAGGAACCGTTCAACCGCAAGCAATTCTCAGGATTAATGATGATGATGGCCCCACAACTTACGACTTCAAACAAGCTTTCTTTGAAACCTTGGAAGGGAATTCCAGCCAAGTCACACAGGCGGTTAAAGTTGGGAGATCTGGAGATATTAATGTTGAATCTTCCGTTCAGGTTAACCTCACTGGAGTGAATGCGGTTCCTAATGTAGATTTTGCCCCAGGGCCAATCAGCGTTAACTTCCAAGCTGGGGAAATCGAGAAAACTGTTCCGATTACCATCATTGGAGATCCAGTACCCGATCAAAACAAAACCATTGGTTTATCCTTCAGTGTTCCCTCTAACGCTCAAATCGGAAATCTTCATCCGACTGCGGATTTATTCATTATTGATGATGATGATGTTCCGACCTACGACTTCACCACTAATGTTTATCAAGTTCGGGAAAATAATAGTAATCTCACCTATAGTGAAATTACGGTCATTCGTTCAGGGAAAGTTGATACAGCCTCATCAGTCACAGTCGATCTGAAGACGGGTGCTGAAAATGGAGCGACTTCCGATGACTATCTTCCCTCTGCAATTCCTCTGGAATTTGCACCTGGAGAAACCAGCAAAACCCTACAAATTACGATTGTTGGAGATGAATTATCTGAATCTAATGAGACCATCGCTTTGTCATTCTCTAACTTTGACAATGATGGACAACCCGGAACAACCGTCCCAGAAGCGATTATAACCATTGAAGATGATGACTCCCCTCCTACCTATAACTTCGTTCAAAGTACCTATGAAGTTGAAGAAGGAGATCAATCCACCAGATTTAATCAAGTCGAAGTGGTTCGCTCAGGTGATATTAGTCAAACAGGTAGTGTTGATGTGATTCTCACCAGTGGTACAGCCATTTCCGATACGGACTTTAAACCGGGGCCAGTCAAATTGACCTTTGGCCCTAATCAAGATACACAAACAGTTCCCCTTGAAATTATCGGAAATGAACGGGTTCAACCGGATCGAACCTTTGAGCTATCCTTTGCCAACTTTACCAATAATGGTCAAAGCGGGGTAGATCATCCCACAACCACTGTTGTGATTAACGACGATGACATAGCAACTCTCAAACTCACCACCACGCAACGGATTGCGACAGAACCGACTACAACTAAAGTTGAAAATGAACAACCTCAAGACGGGGTGTATCGAATTAGCCGGGAACCTGATACCTTTGGAGCGTTAGCGGTTAATCTCAATGTGGTATCGAATCAAATTACTGCTAATGATTATGTTCTCAAAACCGCAACGGGACAAACCATTCCTGTTACCGCAGATGGAACGGCAACTGTCACAATTCCGAATGGACAATCGAGCATTGACGTGATTTTAACTCCTATTGATGACGTTCCGGCAGAAGCGGATGAATCCTTAACCCTAGCTTTAACACAAGGGGAATACACTATTGATCCTCAAGAAAACACTGCAACGGTTACGATTCTAGCCAATGACACAACGGTGACCCAACGGGGAGATACGACCAGTCAAGCACCGGAAGATTATGCCTTAGTGGAAGGATCTCTACGTCAAGCTATTCGTAACGCCGAGTCTCTAAGCGGAGAAGATACAATTACCTTTGTGAACGAAGCTTCAGTGGGGGTGATTAACCTGACGGGTGCTTTACCTGCTCTCAATAGCGATATTGTCTTTGATGGGCCAGGAGCCAATCAACTGACAATTCGTCGGGATACAGGAGGGAACTATAACATCTTTTCCGTCAATGGAGGCAATATCACTTTTGAAGGATTAAAACTCACCAATGGTTTCCCAGAAGGAACAGTTGCTAGTAATCCCAATACCACCACAGGTAGTCGAGGAGGTGCGATTAATATTACTTCATCTACGAGTAATGTTACAGTGCTGGACAGTTGGTTAGATGGAAACCAAGCGAATAACGGCGGCGCGATCGCAAACTCTGGTCAACTCATCATTCAAAATAGCACCATCAGTAACAACATCGGTAGCAATGGGGGTGGGATTATTGTAATTGACGGTCAAGTAGAAATTATTAATAGCACCATTGCTAATAATAAGGCTAATATCGGTGGCGGTATATTTAACTCGGTTGCAGGGTTAATTATTACCAATAGTACCATTGCTTTTAATGAAGCCACTGGAAATACGGGAGGTGTGCGAAATATTGGTGGAGTCAGCAACCTAAAAAACACGATTATTGCCAGCAACACGGCTCCTCTTAACTCTGATGTTGGGGCATCCATTGAGTTTGCTTTCAATAGTGGTGGCAACAACTTTATCGGAGACGGAGACGGAGGAGAAGGGTTAGTTAACGAAGTTAAAAATGATCGGGTCGGCAGCAACACCACCCCCATTGATCCGTTATTAAGTCCGTTACAAAACAACGGTGGAACTACACCCACCCTTGCCTTAGCCAGCACCAGCCCTGCTATTAATGCAGGAAACAATAGCTTTGCAACCCCCTATACCAACCCTGGACAATTTGACCAACGGGGGCCTAACTTTAACCGGATTATTGACGGGATTATTGACATTGGTGCTTTTGAATCTCAACTGTTTTAATGAGTCAGGGCGGGGTTACCCCGCCCCTACAATTGATTGATTATTTAACTGCGGCTGCTCGTGCTGCTGCTGCTTCATCAGGATGGATATTCAGACGAGTCAGATTAATCCGACCTTTGCTGTCAATTTCCCGAACTTTGACAATCACCTCATCTCCCACAGAAACTTCATCCTCAACCCGGGGAACCCGGTAGTCTGCTAATTGGGAAATATGAATCATTCCTTCTTTACCCGGAAGTAATTCTACAAACGCTCCAATGGGGATAATCCGAGTAATCCGGCCCACATAGACATCCCCCGCATTCAGTTTCCGGGTCATCCCTTGGATAATTTGATAGGCACGGGCGGCATTTTCGCTATCCGTTGAAGCAATGGTGACTGTCCCATCATCGTCAATATCAATTTTAACTCCCGTTTCCTCTGTAATTCCCTTAATGGTTTTCCCACCGGGGCCAATGACCAAACCAATCAAATCCGGGTCAATTTTCAGAGTTAACAACCGAGGAGCAAACGGAGATAAATCCGAACGTGGTTTGCCAATTACCTCTAACATTTTTTCGAGGATATGCAGTCGGGCCGGTTTGGCTTGATAAATGGCATCGGCTACCGTTTTCATCGATAACCCGGTAATCTTCATATCCATTTGTAGGGCCGTGACTCCGCTATCCGTCCCAGCGACTTTGAAGTCCATATCTCCCAGAAAATCCTCAATTCCTTGAATATCCGTGAGAATCCGAACTTCATCTCCTTCTTTAATTAATCCCATCGCGGCTCCACTCACGGGTTTAGAAATGGGAACCCCAGCATCCATTAACGCTAAGGTTGAGCCACAAACCGAACCCATTGAGGTTGAACCATTGGAAGACAAAACTTCCGAAACCACCCGAATTACATAAGGAAACTGATCCTTAGAAGGTAACACCGGAACTAACGCTCGTTCTGCCAAAGCGCCATGACCAATTTCTCGCCGTCCCGGTGCCCGCATCGGTTTGGTTTCCCCAACGGAATAGGGCGGGAAATTATAGTGGTGCATATAGCGTTTTTCTTCTTGGGGATGCAAATCATCTAAATCCTGAGCATCTCCCGGTGTTCCTAACGTCGCAATAGACAATACCTGAGTTAAACCCCGATTAAATAAGGCACTTCCATGTACCCGCTTGGGTAAACAACTCACTCGACAGGACACCGGACGGACTTGATTTAAGTTACGACCATCAACCCGCATTCCTTCTTGGACAATTTGCTGACGCATTAATTCTTTGGTGATGTCTTTAAAAATCTGACTCACCAATTTAGAATCTTCCGTTGTTAAAACCCGTAGCGGGTCATCTTCTGATAACGCCTCAATAGGAGCCACCACTTCCCGTTCCTTAATTTCATCCAGGGTGGCATCCCGTGCGGTTTTATCCAGGTCGTATTGTTGCAGAACTTGTTTAATTGGTGCCGTGACGCGATCGCGGATAAACTGTACCAAACCCGGATTTCCTTCTGGGGGTTCTCCTGGTTTGACATCAATTCCCAAATCTCTCATTAACTCTTCTTGGGCTTTGATTAAATCACAAACCGCTTCATAGCCAAAATCAATCGCTTCGATAATATCCTGTTCTGGGAGTTGGTTTGCCCCTGCTTCTACCATGACAACCCCATCGGGGGAACCGGCTACAACTAAATCTAAATCCCCATTCTTGACTTCCCGGTAAGTCGGATTAATAATAAAATCATCTCCAACTAACCCGACTCGCACCGCAGCCATCGGGCCAAAAAACGGAATTTTTGCCAAAATCACCGCTACTGAAGCTCCAGTCACCGCTAATACATCCGGTGGTACCTGTTCATCCATTGACAAGGTTGTCGCCACAATTTGAATATCATCCCGTACCCAATGGGGAATCAACGGACGTAACGGACGGTCAATTAAACGGCTGGTTAAGGTGACTCGATCCGGTGGACGACCTTCTCGACGCAAGAATCCCCCTGGAATTCGTCCTCCAGCATACAGTCGCTCTTCATAATCCACTAACAGGGGCAGAAAATCCACTCCAGGTCTACCTTCGGCGCGAGTCGCAGTCACTAAAACTGATGTATCTCCCGACTCGATTAATACGGCTCCACCTGCTTGCGGCGCCAGTAAACCTATCTTGAGTCGAATATCCCGTCCATCAAAGGATATTGACTTAATGATCTCTTCCATGTATTTTATCTTCCTTCTTCTTCCACGTTTCTCTCTCTGTCGTCATCGTAACACGGTGATGATGATCGCTCAGGAACGTTGACACCTTGGCAGTCAACCCGTTTGTTATGAACAGTGAATCTTTTCTGCCTGGATTGTTGCCTAACTTTGTTACTCTTAATTCCTAGCCACCCCATCATCGCTGTTTTAAGATTCTATCCCTGAGTTGGGAACCCTTGATATAAAAGGGATTTGCCCTTCAAGTTTAGACATTTGGGAAAAACCCCGATTTGACAAACAGAGAGGGAGTTTTAAAGTTGGACTCAGGTTTCTGTTGCTCAATCTCATCTGAACCCTGGATTTAGGTTGATTTCGACTAACTATGAGTGTTTGAGAAACCTGAGTTCAGTTTTTCATTATAGTTCCTGAGCTTCTCAATCCTCTCGATTTGGGTTGAAGTCCCTGACTGCTATAGCGCTACGCTCAAGGGAACTGCGATTGACTGGGAACAGCTTAACTGTAAGAACTGAAAGGGTTTGCTGGATTCAGAAATGTCCTAACTGTCATGCGTAGCGCTATATTCAACGACTGCGGATTTTTCGGTCAAACAGAGGTCACGAGTTGCAAAATAAGCTAAACTAGAAATTAAATCCCCCTGGGGGGGATAAATGTTGTGATATATTGAATGTCAGCACCCCGCTCTAAAGAGACGGGGCTTCATGCCTCTAACTTTGGATAGTTGACCAGCTATAGTCTTAATTGACTACGTTATCGGCAAGTGTTAAAGACCCACCAATGGATGCGAAGCTAGTCCGTTGCTCTGGAACTTAAAAGTTAAACAGTTTTACGAGGGGTAAGACAGTGCTTTTGAGATAGTTACCGACCGATAACATTGGCGAAGCTAACTTTACCCTAGCAATAGGAGTGGGAGAAATCCCAAAAAGACCGGGAATCGGCAAATCAAACAATTTTTGTCGGTTCCCAATCCAATATTCACGGGGAATAAATTCCCCTGAGTCGTGTTTCCTCTCAGGTCTAAAGACGCTGAGTTTCCACACTCCCATCCTACTTTTATGATAATTTACTTCATAAATCTTAAAGATCTTACTCAACATCTTACTAGGTTCTATTTTGACTACCACTCAACCGATTCAATTCACCTCTCGATGGCTTCAGGCGCTGCTGGCTAAAGTTAGACAATCCCAGACTGGGCTAGTGTTTTTAGCGTCTGTATTTCTGGTTTCCGTACCTGTGTTTTTTCAAGCTCCCCTGGTGCGACAATGGCCCGAACTCGCCTTAATTTTGACTCTAGGATGGCTCGGTATCAGTTGGAAATTGCTGAGACAACCTGACACTTGGGTTTGGGGAGACTTATTATTAGGATTTAGCTGGAGTTGGCTGACGGGAGCCATTTATTGGGGTTGGTTACGCTGGGAACCTTTGTTACATTTACCTGTGGAAGCGTTAGGGGTTCCCTTTGCGGCGTGGTGTTTATATCGAGGTTGGGGTAAAGTTGGAAATTGGTTTTATTTGGGTTCCCTATTCGGAACTGCGGTGACAGACGGGTATTTTTATATCACCGGATTAATTCCGAGTTGGCGACAACTAATGCACGTTGAACCCGCCTTAGCGTTACCGATTTTCCAAAATGCACTACAAATGGTGACGACCCCTTGGGGGATTAGTTGGGCTGTGGGATTTGCCTTATTTTTATTTGGGGTTGGGGTTTTCCCATTACAATCTAAAGAACAACATTGGTGGGCGTTTGGGGGAGCGGTATTGAGTACAATTTTAGTTGATAGTTTATTTCTAATTGCAGCGTGTTTAGCGTGAACAAAACTCAATCAGGGGTGCTGAAACAAAAATGTTTATGATGTTAAGTGTGGCTTTTAAATCGTTCCGAGTCCAAAAGTCATCACTTTAACCCCTAATGCCCCTTAATAACTCCGCAGTGACTTGGCAACCGACGCCCCATTTAGTCTTACATACCGAAGGTGGTAATCACTATTTGCCACTGATGGGGAAAACTTACTGGACATTAGGTCGTAATGAAGACAATACCTTTGTTGTGAAAGACCGATGGATTTCTCGAAACCATGCGATGCTACAACGCATGGAAAATGGTGATTTTTTTTTAATTGATTTAGGAAGTCGAAATGGTTCCTTTGTCAACGGTCGTCGGGTCACAATTCCAGTCACCCTTCATAATGGCGATCATATTGTTTTTGGACAAACCGAGTTAGAATTTTATTGTCCTGATATTACTCAGGAAACCGACCCTTTAGAACCCGAATCTGAGGATTTTACTGCAACATTAACCGTGCGTCGCTTAATATCGGTTATGGTCATGGATATTCGGGATTTTACTGTATTAACTCGACAATTAGATGAACGGATTTTATCAGAAGTAATTGGGCGTTGGTTTCGTCACGCTGGACATATTATTCGAGAAAATGGGAGTTGGGTCGATAAATATATTGGCGATGCAATTATGGCGGTTTGGTTTCATGGAACGCAAGGAGTAATGCACCAGGAAATCCTAAAAATTGCTAAGGCTTTAAGTGATTTACACAAAATTACGATGGAATTAAGTCATCTTTATCCGTTGCCTTTTCCATTACGAGTGGGTGCTGGAATTAATACTGGATATGCAATGGTTGGAAATACTGGAAGTGGCGGAAGTGCGGACTATACGGCCTTGGGAGATACGGTGAATGCAGCCTTTCGTTTGGAGTCGGCGACGAAAGAAATTGGCAGTGATATTGCATTAGGAGAAACAACTTATCAATATCTCGCCCAAGCTTGTCCTCAACACCGTTTTAAACAATATATGGTTCATTTGAAAGGGTATGATAGCCCGACCATTACTTATGGGGGAACTTTTGCGAATTTAGATGAAATTTTAGACGTTAAATTAGATGAATAAATTTAATAAAATTATTATTCTCCAAAACGATATCCTTTGCCATAAACCGTATGAATTAAAGGCGTTTCTCCCGTTATTTCTATTTTTCTTCTTAATAAACGAATTTGGGCAGCTAAAACATTACTGCTGGGTTGTTCTCCATCTCCCCAAAGCTGTTGATGGATTTGATGATGGGTTAATAACTGCCCTGGAGAACGCATAAAATAAGCTAAAAGTTGGCTTTCTTTTTCAGATAAATCAATCATTCTTCCGCCTCGATAAGCGAGTTGATTGTCTGGATCTAATTCTAAGTCTGCCACTTGCAAACGATTACAAGGAGTAACCGGAGATTCTGTTACTTGATAACGACGCAATAAAGCCCGAACTCTGGCTAATAATTCCCGCAGTTCAAAGGGTTTCATTAAATAGTCATCGGCTCCCGCATCTAATCCTTGAACTCGATCATCTAGGGTATCTTTTGCGGTTAAAAATAAAATCGGAGTTCGGTCAGATTGCGATCGCAATTCCTGACAAATTTCTAACCCCGATTTTTGAGGCAACATCCAATCTAAAATTAATAAATCATACTGATTTTGACGAGCCAATTCACACCCTAAACGCCCATCAGTTGCAATATCAACCGTATATCCTTCGCGGCTTAATACCCGACTCAAAGGTTCCGTTAATTCTACTTCATCATCAACTAATAAAATTCGCATCAGAAATAGGAAACATGGAATTACGAATTACGAATTACGAATGGGAAGAGTTTTATTAAAAACTAACAAAACCAACAGTTAAAACTCAACCATTAACTGATAACTGATCACTGTTAAAAGTACATCATTTCAGGTTCTAAACAAGCTGCATCAATCCATTGTTGCATGGCAGGAAGCGACCAAATGGTTTTAACATAATCCTGTTCAATTAATCCTAATTTGACATCATAAGTAATAAATCGAGAAACAACAGGAGCAAAGATAGCATCAGCAATGGTAAATTTTCCGAATAAAAATTCACCGCGAGTGCCATAGTTTTGACGACATTCGCGCCAAATAGCACAGATGCGATCAATATCAGCTTGTACCCCTGGTTTCATTCCTTCTCTGGGGTAACGAGTCCGACAATTCATCGGCATTTGTTGCCGTAAATTAATAAATCCAGCGTGCATTTCATGGCTAACAGAGCGAGCATAAGCTTTTGCTTCTAAATCTTTAGGCCATAAATTGCTATTAAAATTCTCAGCAATATATTCACAAATGGCTAAGGATTCCCAAACAGTTAAATCTCCATCTAATAATACCGGAACTTTCCCCGATGGAGAATAGTGCCTGATTTCTTTGTGGGTGTTGGGAGTCCCTAAATCAATCATAATTTCGGTAAAATTAAGTCCTACTTGTTTCAGAACTAGCCAAGGACGCAACGACCAAGAGGAATAATTTTTATTGCCAATCACCAGAGTTAACTGTCCCATAATCTGGTAAATAAAAGTTGGGGTAATAATTGCAGTTTCATCGGATACCGAATGTTCGGCGGACTGTCTTGATCAATCCCAAATCCCTCATTTCTCATCTTTATGATCACTGTAGCACTGCCTAAAGGCGCTTTATTAAAAGACAGTATCCGGCTTCTACAAGCCGTTGGACTTGATTTTAGTGCTTTTTTAGATCCGAGTAATCGACAACTTCAAATTCATGATCCCACCGAAACCGCCAAGGGGCTGTTAGTGCGGGCGCAAGATGTTCCTGTTTATGTGGAATATGGTCAAGCGCAGTTGGGGATTGTAGGTTATGATGTTCTGCGGGAAAAAAAGCCTCAAGTCGCTTCTCTAGTGGATCTCAAGTTTGGCAAGTGCCGAATGTCGGTGGCTGTTAAACAGTCCAGTCCCTATCAGCGCCCAGTAGAATTGCCTCCCCATAGTCGGGTTGCATCTAAATTTGTCCACTGTGCCAGCGAGTATTTTGAGAGTTTGGATTTACCAGTAGAAATTATACCGCTATATGGTTCCGTTGAATTAGGGCCGATTACGGGAATGTCAGAAGCCATTGTAGATTTAGTTTCTACAGGTAAAACGTTACAACAAAATGGATTGACCGAAATTGAGGTGTTGTTTGAAAGTACAGCCTACTTAATCGCTCATCCCTTAAGTTATCGTTTAAATACAGGCGGACTACAGAATTTAATTGCTCAAATTCGAGAAGAATTAACCGTCAAACTGTAAATCGATTCAATTCACTGTTCTAATGTTGATAACGGTTTAGCTGCTATGGCTGCGGAATTTGCCTGAATGAATTGTTCAAACATCCGGGCTTCTACAGGGCGGCTAAACCAATATCCCTGTAAACAATCACATTCATGATCTCGGAGAAATTGTTGTTCAGCTTTTGTTTCTACGCCTTCCGCAATAACCCTCATATTTAAACTATGAGCCATCACAATCGTTGCTTTAACAATGGCTGCATTTTTAACATGAAGGTTCACATCTTGGACAAAACAACGATCTAATTTTAAGGTATCAAACGGGAATTTTTGTAAATAACTTAACGAGGAATATCCGGTTCCAAAATCATCTAAAGATAGCCCAATTCCTAAATCCTTGAGTTCATGAAGCATGGCAACGGAACGTTCAGGATTTTTAACTAAAACACTTTCAGTTAATTCTAGTTCTAAATATTTAGGGTCTAACTCAGTTTGTTTTAAGACTTGCATCACATACCGTCCTAAATTGCGTTGGTGAAATTTAACACCGGAAATATTGACAGCAACAGAAAGTTCAAATCCCTGATTTTGCCATTGTTTGACCTGTTGGCAAACTTGACGAATCATCCATTCATCAATTTCTACAATTAAATCATTTTCTTCAGCAATACTTAAACATTCAATGGGAGGAACCAGACCCCGTTGGGGATGTTGCCACCTAAATAAAGCTTCAGCCCCAATAATTTTTCCGGTTTTTAAGTCAAGTTGCGGTTGATAATGGATAATAAATTCTTCTTTATCTAAGGCATGATGCAGATCAATTTCTAAGCGAAAACGGTCTTGAATTTTTGTCCAAATTTCATTAGTATACACAAAGTAAGAATAGGTTCCCTGTTGCTGGGCTTGGCGCAAAGCAATATTTGCTTTAATCAACAGGTTATCAAAATGATAATCATGTTGGGGATATAAAGAAACCCCTAGACAGCATCCTAACAGTAATTTATAATCAAAAATTTGAATTGGTTTAGATAAACAACTTAAAAGATTAATAGCAATTTTTTCTATTTCATTTTGATCGGAAATCGGAGGTAAAATTAAAGCAATTTTTTCATCTTTAAATTTAACAATAAATCCGGCTCTTTTGAGTTCATCATGAATTCGATTAATCACAGCTTGGACTAGAATATCGCCATAATCTGCTCCTAAATAATCTTGAAACTGTTCTAGGCGATCTAAACTTAAAATAAAGACGGGAACGGATTGTTCGGGTGAATTAATTTCTTTAAGAATTTGTTTAAATTTACTTTGTAAACTTAATTGATCCGATAAGTTAATCTGAGATTCATCCTGTTTATTTCCGGTTAATTGAATCAAGCCTTGAGACTCAGATAATAACACCGAAAAATTCACTCGTTCCTGTTTGTTAAACTGGGCTTGAATAGCGGCTAACAGTTCGGATTTGCTGTACGGTTTGGTGAGATAATCATCCGCACCGAGTTCCATAATCCGACGTAAATTACTCCGTTCATGTTGAGCCGTTAAACAAATAAAAGGAATGGATAAGGTTTCTGGGTTACTTCTTAAATGTTCCAGCACTCCATAACCATCCAAATTAGGCATAATTAAATCACATAAAACTAAATCTGGTTGTTGAGTGTGCAACAGTTCCAGACCGTCTTGTCCATTATCAGCTTCCAAAAGTTGAAACCCTTCCGCATTCAGAATTTTTAGCAAACTCCGGCGCAGGAGAACATCATCTTCGATCACTAGAATTTTTTTCATGGCTTTGATTTGACCTTAAATCAGATTTAGTGTTCCTATAAACTATAAATCCTTTAGTTATTGATTGTCTCTGATTTCAACAAGGGAGGTTTCTTGAAAAAGATAAAAACTATTATATGACTTAGGATAGAGTATTTATCTTTCAATCTCTGTGATAGAAAAAAAATAAATTTGTGAGATGTTACCTAAAAAAATGTGATCGAAATCTCTAGGAATAACTCAAAATTTTTAAAATTTGCGTACTTATACGGATGTTAGCCCTTGGGAAAACCCTATCTCCCTTAAGATAGGGTTTTTAAGGTCACTGTTATTCCTTCCAGCATATCCTAAAATACAGATTTTTCTTTTGTGGGGGATTAGCAATCAACTTCTGCCATTGAGCGTGTTAAACTTTTATGAAGTGAAAATCACTAAATTAAAGTTAAATCGAGTTAGAATGACTATGCTATTTTCCCCCAAAAAAACATTACAAAAACAGAATTTGCGTGAAACAGATTGGCGATTACTGATGCGAATTGCGAAATACGCAAAACGAAATCAGGGTTTATTAATCCTCTGTTTGGTTTTATTAGTTCCTTTGTCAGTTTGTGGTGCCGTTCAACCGATTTTAATTGGACAAGCGATTTCTTTAATCCGTCAAGAACCGACAACCTATCCGTTTCTACAAAAAATGTCTTTATCGGATGGGTTGAATGTTTTAGCCATTGTTTTGTTATTAACCATTATTGTCCGATTTATACTGCAATCCCTTCAAGGATATTATGTACAAAAAATGGGTCAACAAATGACCACCGATATTCGCAATGATTTATTTAATCATGTCACTTCTTTAGCCGTTAGGTTTTTTGATCGCACGCCTGTTGGACGATTAATTACTCGTTTAACCAGTGATGTTGATGCGTTAGGGGATGTTTTCTCAACGGGTGCAATTGGGATTCTCAGTGATTTATTTTCAATTGTAGTGATTGCTATTTTAATGTTAACGCTGCAATGGAAATTAGCTTTAATCTTAGTTTTTATGATGATTCCAGTAACGGCTGTTGTGATTTATTTTCAACGAAAATATCGCCAAGCTAATTATCAATCCAGAGATGAATTATCTAATCTCAATTCTCAACTTCAAGAAAATATGATTGGCATTGGTGTCGTGCAGTTATTTCGTCGGGAACGGTTTAATTCTGAATTATTCTATAGCACGAATTGCCAATATATTAAAGCACTCGATGACACGATTTTTTATGATTCTGCGGTATCGGCAACCTTAGAATGGATTGCCTTGATAGCCATTGCCATTGTGTTGTGGTTTGGAGGAAAACAAGTGGTTCAAGATCAATTAAGTTTTGGAACTTTATCTGCTTTTATTTTATACGCCCAACGATTGTTTGATCCGTTGCGACAATTTGCAGAAAAATTTACAGCGATTCAATCTGGATTAACCGCTATTGAACGGATTAATAATATTCTCAATGAACCGATAGAAATTCGAGATTTGGATCAAATTACAGCTAATCTTTCTGCCTCTAATTCTCATGAACAAAACTCTGTTCAAACAGGAGAAATTCGGTTTGAAAATGTTTGGTTTGCTTACAAAGATGATGAATATGTCATTAAAGATTTTAATTTAACTATTCCTCCAGGGGAAAAAGTCGCCTTAGTCGGGCCAACAGGTGCTGGAAAAAGTTCAATTATTCGGTTATTATGTCGATTATATGAACCCAGCAAAGGGCGAATTTTAGTTGATGGGATTGATATTCGAGAGTTACGTCAAGCCGAACTTCGCCGTCATATTGGGGTAATTTTACAAGATGGATTTTTGTTTGCTGGGGATGTTAAAAGTAATATTACGCTCGGAGAATCCTACAGTTTGGAACAAATTAAACAAGCCGCAGAAAAAACGAATGTTGCTACATTTATTGAACAGTTACCCCAAGGTTATGATAGCGAATTACGAGAACGAGGAACAAATTTATCCAGTGGTCAAAAACAACTCATAGCTTTTGCCAGGTCAGCCATTCGTAACCCCCATATTTTAGTTTTAGATGAAGCGACAGCGAATTTAGATGTGGGAACCGAAGCGTTAATTCAAGACGCATTAGACCGTCTTTTAAGGAGACGGACTGCGATTATTATTGCTCACCGTCTTTCAACCATCAGAAATGTAGATCGAATTTTAGTATTAAAACGGGGTCAAATTATTGAGTCAGGAAGCCATGATGAATTAATCAAAAATAATGGTTTATATGCCAGTTTATATAACTTACAAATGCTCAATGTTTCAGAAAAAAATTAAACCGAGTCTCCCTATTCCCAATTGCTGTTAACTTAAATATCGGTTGCTGGGGTTGTTATAGGTTGATTTAACTCTAGGGACGGTTCATTAGGCGTTTCTGGGGTGGGTGGGGTGGGTTCGGGAGGAAGTTGATACTCTTCAACGGGGGGTTGTACGGATTCAATGGGAGATTGATATTCAGGTTGAGGAGCAGGTGGATTTAACCAATCTTGCCAATCTTGAATTTGAGCTTGGGCTTGGGAATAGGTACTGCTTCCAGGGGGAATTTTTTTTAAAATCCCAATGGCCCCCGGCAGATCATAAGTGGATTGATCTAAACCCAATTGCAATAAGTTTTGACTCCATTGATCAATCAGTTGCTCGACCCGTGACCGTAATTGACTCGATGTTGAGACTTTTTTAGCCATATTAATCGCAGCCACATAGGAGTCTGGAGTTGCTGCTGCGGCTAAGGTTTCTGAATTCTGGAGATTTTCAAGATCCCGTAATTGGGTTTTCCATTGGCGAATTTTGCTGTTAGCCGTGTTATATAAAACAATACCGGGGGTGATTTGTTGGGCTTGGGCGATGGCTTCGGCATAATTGCCTTCAGCCGCTAACTGTTCTGCGCGATCTAAAATTGGTTGATATTCTAAGCGTTGGCTGCGAGTTGTCCATTCAGCAATGTGGTTTTGGGCCTCTTCATATAAAGCCCGTCCGCGAGTAATTTTTTGAGCCTGGGCGATGGCTTGTTTCAGGGAATCTGCATCCCCGAAACGAGCCAACTGTTCCGCCATTTCCAATACAGGTTTATCTTCAATTTCTTCAATGCGGCGTGTCCAACTGACCTGTTGGGTTCTGGCTTCCTGTCCACGAGGATTAGAAACGGGGATGGTTTGGACTTGGGCAATGGCGGCTTTGAGCTCGTTAATTCCTCCCGATTCGGCTAACTGTCTGGCTCGTTCAAGGGTAGCCACATCTGCAATTGCGCCTTGCCAATTACGAATATAATCCTGAGCTTTGAGATAAAAAGGGCGATCTCGACCAATCCGTTGAGCTTGGGCAATTGCTTCTTGAAGTCCAGCAACAGTATCTAATAATGCCGGAGCATGAGCTTTAGCTAAGAGGACAAAATCTTTAACATTTTCTTGTAAATTAGCACTAGCGGGGATTTTATTCGCGATATTAATTGCTTCTTGCCAATTCCCATTTTTGAGGGTTTGTTCCGCCAAAGTCATAATTTTATTGCTGATGGTGGTAATTTCTTTCTTTCCGGCTGGTTTTAAATAACTGTCTGGGGAAAGCTGATCAATTAATTGAGTTGCGGCAATTAAATTATCAACACTACCTTGTTCAATTAAACTTCTAGCTTTCGCTAATTTTTCACTATCTTCGCGGGTAATGGCAATTAAATCGGTAATTTCTTGATATTTCGTGGTAGCCCAATAATTATTCCCTAAATTTAATAATAAGGTTGCTTCTTTAAATGCCAAATTTATTTTTTCTTGGCGCATTAACTCTTCCGTTTTTTGATAAACAGTCTCTGCTTCATCCCAAATCGAACGCCATTGCTCAATACGTTTGGATACTTCGGCAGCGGCTGGGGTATGTTCTGGGGTTTTCTCAGCCGATTGAATGGCTTCTGAAAGCTGTCCAGCTTGGAACATTTCCTCAGCCAATTCCAAAATATCCCTTGACCATTGGGCAATTTGGCGATTAATTTCGGGGCGCAAAGGATGATCTTTCGGTAAACTATCAACTAAATCAATTGCAGTCAATAAATCTTCAACGGTTTGTTTATTGGCGGCAGATTCTGCACAATATAAGCGTAGCGAGGCAGAAGCTACAGGCCAGAAAATTTTCGGACAATTAGGTAATGCAGGTAAGCGAAACAGCAAACCCACCGCTAAGGCTCCAATACCGCCTGGAACCAAAATTAATATCGCGATAATCAGGGGGACAAGGTTAATCGGAATTTTTTTGGGCAGAGTAAAACGTTTTGGCTTTTCCGGTTCTGGTAATGATGAGGTGAGAGAAGGCTGATACAGAACAATCTGGTTAGCTGTTTTGGGGAGTTCCGAAGAACTGGGTTTGGGAGTAGAATCTGGAGGTTGGGTCTTTTCGACCTCCAAACTGGTGCAAAGTTCCTTCAGCCATTCTGCACGACTCTTGCGAACTAGGGAACGAATAGGAATTTTGCCAGAATTCCCAGATGGGGAGCTTGGAGAAGATTGGCTTTGACTTTGTTGTTCTTGGTTTTCACTCATCACAATTAGCCCAAACAGCTTGAAGCAAACTAAGGTCTTAACCCCATTCAGTGCAAAGGGGGAAACAAGGGGGTTCTAGGGTGTTATACCATTGCTGATGCTGAAACAGCAAGGGGATCACTGTTGAGCAGGAGGTCTTGAAGAGCACTCCTGTATCAACCGTCAACCTTTAGCTCTTAACCGCCCTTTAAAATAAAATCGAATTTTTATGGATTTCTAGGGGTTGGGTTTGAAGTTGTAAATCTTCAATCAGTTGGGCGAGATGGTCAGAATTCGCATGGTACATTTCTCCGCAAAATTCACATTTTGCTTCTGCACCATTATCTTTATGAATCATGTCTTGGAGTTCTTCTGTTCCGAACATTTTTAAGGCGTCTAAGACTCGTTCAAAAGAACAACTACAATCAAATCGAACCAGTTGAGATTCCGGTAAAATTACTAATCCCATATCTCCTAATAATTCTTGGAAAATATCGGGTAAGGTTTTATTCTGTCTCAATAAAGGAGTAAACCCGGATAAGGTTTGTACACGGGATTCTAATTGAGCAATTAGAGCTTCATCCGTTGCGGCTTTCGGTAAAACTTGTAATAATAATCCTCCGGCTGCTTGTACTCCTTCTTTATCCACAAATACCCCGACAATTAAAGCGGAAGGAGTTTGTTCAGAGGTGGCTAAATAATGGGTGATGTCATCCCCAATTTCACCGGAAACTAATTCGACGGTACTGGTATAGGGATAGCCATAACCCACATCTCGCACCACTCGCACATAGCCGTTATGACCCACCGCCCCACCTACATCTAATTTTCCAAGGGCGTTGGGGGGAAGTTCCACCTCTGGATGTTCCACGTAACCCCGCACGGTTCCATTTAACCCGGCATCAACTAAAATTCCACCCAAGGGCCCATCGCCTTTAATCCGAATATTGACTCTGGATTCTGCCCGCTTCATGCTGGATACTAGGAGCAACCCTGATGCCATTGTTCGCCCTAAAGCGGCGGTTGCGACATAAGACAGTTTGTGTCGTTGTCTTGCTTCTTCTGTTAAGCGGGTGGTAATCACGCCGACAGCCCGAATTCCTCCATTAGCGGCGGTTGCCCGAATCAGTTGATCTGCCATGTTTACAGTTTTTAACAATTTGTACTGAATTCCATTTTATCGGGTGTCGGTTTAGGGTGTGAGGTGTCTTTCAAAAATGATCGGGCTTTCCCTAGCGTTGCACTTCAACAATTGCTACAATCACATCATCAATTATTAAAAATTGTGGAATTGTTATGCTCGGTACGTTTCAACAGAGTAGTCTCCGTATTGAAGTCAATGCTAAAGAAGCTGATATTCGAGACAGTTTAATGCGTCCGAGTCAGTTACAACAGTGGTTATGGCCTCAACAATTTAGCCCCGGACTTCCTGAACAATTCCAGGCTGGATTAATCTTTACCAGTTCCCTTGGCGTTGTTACGATTCAACATTATGTTGATGTTGCCCAACCTAATTGTTTAAGATTATTATTAAGTCGAGGAATTGATGGATTTCATGAATGGTATTGGGGGGAAGGTTGGGTACAATCTCGTTTAGAAGGCATCTCATTATTACCCTTAAATTTAGGTCAAACGATTAATTTAATGCGGTTAAAAGATTTTTTAGCCAGTAAACAATAATTATCGTTAAGTACCCAAACATTATTATTGACAGATTTCTAATTCCCTGTTCCCTCACACTATAGCGGTTTTTGAGCCGGAACTCCCACACTGCGAGGATATTGTTTAGGAGTGGGTTTAACTTTTTTAATCCAAACACAATGGCGAATTCCTTGGGTTAAAGGAGTGGTAAACCCATCCACAGATTCTAAGATTCCGCCTAATTTTTTAACGGCTGATTGTAACTGTTTTTCTTCTTCCGTTGTCCAGTGACCTCGATACAGAATTCCAAAGCCTCCAATCTTTAATAAAGGGAGAGAATATTCTGCACAAACTGATGGAGGCGCAACGGCTCTTAATAAAGCCAATTGATAGGATTCTCGCTGTTTAGGATGTTGACCAAACGCTTCAGCCCGACCCAACCAAGGACTTGCATTTTTAGAATTGAGTTGTTCTAAAATTGTGGTTAAAATGTTAATTTTTTTTCGGGTAGAATCCAATAATGTCACCGAAGAATCGGGTAAAGCAAAAGCAACAGGTATGCCTGGAAAACCGCCTCCTGTACCAATATCAATAATTTTATCACCCGGATTGATCGGAATTTTACCCGATAATAAGGGGGCAATTCCTCTAATAGAATCCCATAAATGTTTTTCCCAAAAATCATGAGGCTCTATTAAACGAGTTAAGTTAATTTGTTGATTAAACTCCAGAATTAACTCAAATAATTTTTGAAATAAAGCTTGTTGTTCCTCTGTGGGTTGCCAATTTAATGTATCTTGCCAAATAGCAGTTTGTTCGGGTAATTTAACATCAGGCGTTTGATTCATAATAACCTCCCATTAAGCCTTCGGAGAAGTGACGATTTTTTGTGGATTTTCTATTGCCATTTCCTTTAAATCTAAAGCAGTTAAACACCCTTGTTTTAATGACCAACAACAATCTGCTAAACTCAATAAATCTTTAGCATCATGGGTAACAACTAATAACGTCCAATGTTGTTTTAATTTTCCTAATAAATTAATCAGTTGTTGTCGCATTGACCAGTCTAAACCTGCGGTGGGTTCATCTAACATTAAAATATGAGGTTGGCGAATTAATTGTACCGCTAATGCGAGCCGTCGTTGTTGTCCGCCGCTGAGAGAATGAGGCGCTACTTCTAAGGATAAATGGCTCAGTCCGACTTCCTCTAAAGCTTGATGAACGTGTTCTGAACCTAACTCTGGATGACCCAAACGTAACTCATCTAAAATGCTCCCACCGCAAAAATGACGTTCAGGAAATTGAAAGACTAAACCGACAAGCTGTTGTAAGTGTTCTGACGTTAATTCTTGCTCGCGCCAGCAAATATTTCCCTTCGTTTTTTCAGCTAAACCCGCTAAAATTTCCAGTAATGTACTTTTTCCCGAACCACTCGGCCCAATAATAAGTCCCATTTGCTGCGGTGCCAGTTCCAAGTTGACCTGGGTTAAAATCGGATTGTCACTCGCGGCGGGATGATAAACTAAGTTTTTGATATAAAGCATCACAAATAAAAGACAAATGAAATCAGAAGTTGAGCCTAAAAAACAAATCAGAGGTAATGTTTAATGCCCAATACTCTAAATTTAGATTATAACACAATGAGTGGTTCAATTTCGACAATAGGATGACGATGATGATCAATTCTACTTCATTGAAACCTCAAAAATTATCACCAATGCTTAAAAAGATTTTCCTCGGAATCACGACGAGTTTGATTACATTCAGTTCAGGAATTGATTTAACTTTAGCGGCTGATCCCTTCCGTACCA
Organism: Planktothrix sp.; assembly: GCF_046067725.1. NCBI lineage: Bacteria > Bacillati > Cyanobacteriota > Cyanophyceae > Oscillatoriales > Microcoleaceae > Planktothrix > Planktothrix sp. Next base: position 27,727 of record NZ_JBJUDF010000138.1, on the reverse strand, counting down.
CCGATCCTCGTCCCATTGGGAGCCAAACTGAAGCGGCTTTTAAAGCTATGTTTGAGCAAGGAAATTATAAACAAACTCAAAACTATTTAGAAAAAGCTAAATTACAAGAACCTAATGAACCTTTAGTTTATGCACTTTTAGCATATTTAGCTTACCAAAGTCAGGATTTTAATGCTTTAAAAAGCTATAGTGATCAAACCTTACAATCCGCGAAACTGTTAAGTACAAAAGATCCGTTACGGGGTAATCTTTATATAGCAGTAGGATTATTTTTACAAGGAGGTCATACTATCCTAACTGAAGGCACATTAAAAGGCGCACCTAAAGCATTAAAAACTTTGCAAGAGGTGTTAAAATCCTTAAATGTGGCTGAAAAAATTAATCCTAATGATCCCGAATTAAACTTAATTCAGGGATATATGGATTTATTATTATCTTTAAATCTTCCTTTTTCAGATTCTAAAGAAGCAATTGATAAACTTGAAAAACAAGCTAAACCCAGCTATTTAGCTTATCGAGGAATTGCGATTGGTTATCAAACGTTAGGTCAATCAGAGCAAGCGTTAGATTATACAAAAAAAGCTCTTGCTCAAACTCCAAATCATCCCGAAGTTTTGTATTTAAAAGCCCAAATTTTAGCGGATCAGGGAGAAAAACTCAAAGCTGCTACTCCTAATACAATTCCTGCTCAATTACAAGAAGCTCAACAATATTTTAGTCAAGCTTTAAAACAATCTGATCAATTGCCTAAACGATTAGTGGCTCAAATATTCTATGAACAATGCAAAAATTTAAACCGCATTGATAATCAAGGACGACCTTGTGATCCATTGCGCGATAAAATTAAAGATGCTGATGGTCTTTGGGGGCCAATTTCTAGTCAATTACCACCCTTATAATCTGTTATTGTTATGGAAGTTCTGTTTAGAGAATGTAATCCCTTTGATGTTTGGATTTGGCTTCAATTTCAAACCGTTCCTTCCCGCAGTGAACGGGATTATATTGAGGAAATCTTTGATTCTTGGTTCCTATTAGGAAAAATGGGAGGATTTAACGCCGAAAATTTACAGGTTCAGGAAGCGGGTATTGACTTAAGTTATATGATCTATGACGAGTCAATTGTTGATAATAGTATGATGGCATTGATGCACAATATGGGAGAAATTGAATATGAGGGAGTTTGGGCTCGTTGTTGGTTTGATTTAGGAACCAGTGATGCTTTTGCTCTCGATGTTTTAATCAATGCGTTCCGCCAATTAAGTCAAGAATATGTGGTGATTGAAAAACTAATTATTGGCGGTGAAAATGAAGATTGGCCGATTGAAAAAGATGTTTATCAATCCAGTGTTGCTGATTATAATTAGTTAATTCAGGAGGCAGAAAATCTGTCTCCTTTTCTACAGAATGTCTAAATCTAATAAAATTCGAGTGTTAGCATTGGGACTGATTCAAAATGGCGATCGCATTTTTGTTTCCCAGGGTTATGATGACGTTAAAAAACAAACCTTTTATCGCGCTTTAGGAGGAGGCGTTGATTTTGGGGAATTCAGTATTGATGCTTTAAAACGAGAATTCCAAGAAGAAATTCAAGCAGAGTTAACGAATATTTCCTATTTAGGATGTTTAGAAAATATTTTTAACTTTCAAGGTAAAAGCCACCATGAGTTAATCCAATTGTACCGATGTGACTTTATTGATGTTAAATTTTACCAACTGGAAGCACTAGAGTTTGTCGAAAAAAAACGAAAGAAAAAAGCGTTATGGGTTCCCGTAGATTGTTTTAAATCAGGAGAATTAATTTTATTTCCTGAAGGGTTTTTAAACTATATTTTGTATAATTAAAATAGTGAAAGATTTTTAAGCTCCAAATCATCATTTACAGAATGAATTTTTAAAATTTAAAAAATGGGTTGAGAATTGAGAAACAACGCGAAACTTGACGCACTTCTCAATTCCCCTTATAGTAAGGATCAATACATTAAACGATGTATTTAGAATAGAAATAATAAACCCAATAGAATAAAGCTATGTCTGAAGCCGATCTCCCGACTCCCGAATCCTTTGATCAGCCTGCTGAAGCGCCTTTATCCGAATCTTCACCGTCGTCGGAAGCGTCCCTGAGTCCTGCTGTAACCCCCGATGAGGAGTGGGAGACGGTGAACTTTCCTAACGCCATTCCCCTTGAGGAATTGTTGAGTGATTTTATCACTGAATTAGAACAATCCGCCCCAGAAACTAAGGAAACATTCACAATTCCAGAAATGATGGTTATTGCGGGTTCTGAGGACAGAGAAATGGCAACCGCTTCCTTAATGTCCGCAGAAGGAGAAACAGAAGAAAATCCGGTGCGAGTGGTGCAAATTTTACATCAGTGTAACCAAGATTTAATTCATCGGGTGGCGGAATTAGAAGCCGAACTAGATGAAAATCGGCAAAATCGGCAAGATAAAGACACAGAATTGTTGCAACGCACTCAAGAATTAAGTGCAACTCAAGAGCAAGTTAAACGACTGTTTAAAAAATTAGAAATTGCTAATCAAGTGATTCGACAGCAACAGGTTTTAGTTGAAACTTTAACCCAACAATGGGAAATTTGTCAAACTCGATTGGCGCAGATGGAACGAGATTGTGCCTTAACTCAACAACGATATAATGAGCAGTTTCATGAGTTAATTCAAGCTCAAAATTCTAACCGAGAATTGCGATCGCGGCTGCATCGTCAACAACGTCAAACCTTACAATTTAAAGTAGCCTTAGAACGGTGTTTAGACAATCAACCACAATTTGAAACTAGCCAACAAAGTTTAGAAACTTTACCGACCATCAAAGAAGAACCTCCTTTATTTTATTCTTCTGGGTTATTAACTCATAAAGCTCCTCCGGTACAACCTTGGTCAGTGGCTTCCACCCTCAAAAATCACCCGAATAATCCCTTAAAAGATGAGGATAATCTTGCTGATCAAACTTCATCAGAACTCGAGATGGGATTACCCCTGTTTGAAACTTTATCGGTTGGGTTAGAATCTGCTACTTCTGAGAAGGTAGAACCAATAAATCCTGAGTCTTTTAAACCACCTGTGGAATTAACTGCTAGTCATGAAATTCCTGTAGAAGAATGGCCAAAACCTCAATTTATAGAAGGAGAATTAGAGCGAATTCGCCTAGAATATACGTCTTTTATTTCAGAAGATGCGGATTTATTTTTATTACAAACTTCATCAGAAAATCCAACAATTCAAAAACCTGCTACACAATCAATACAGGGTCAATCTTTCAATTTAGAGGTAACAAAATCACAATCTGCTAGTGCGGTAGCTGTTCGAGATGTGGAAGAGAAGGAGAATGCGTCCCCTAATTGGCCAGCCCCATTAATTTATCCACAACGCCGTAAAAAATTAGAGTCTTTAGCTTCAATTCACTTACCGAGTTTCCCGAAATAAAATCTATTTCTATCGGTAGAGTTAAATTCAAAACCCGGTTTCTTGAAGAAACCGGGTTTCTGGAATGTGGCTAAAAAATCTCAAAAATCTATCTTTATATAGATGCTTCTTTTGAACAAGAACCTTAACAGGTAAAATTAAATCCAAGTTAATCAAACGTCAATTGATTTAAGACTCTTTAATAAAGTATGAATTGTTTACAAGCTAGGCAACGTTTTTTTGCAGAAATTCAACAACCCGAAGAACAAATTGATTTAGCAAAAGCGGCTCTTTATATTGCTCAAGAAGAATATCCCGAACTAGAAGTTGAGGAATATCTTAATGCTTTAGATACAATGGCTGCGGAAGTTTTAGAACGATTACCCCAGGAACGTTATCCTCTGAAAGTTATTCAAACTTTGAATCATTATTTGTATGAAGATTTGGGATTTCAAGGAAATAAAAATAACTATTACGATCCTAAAAATAGCTATTTTAATGAAGTGATCAACCGTCGGACGGGTATTCCTATCACCCTTTCCCTGGTTTATTTAGAACTCTGTAAACGCATTGATTTTCCAATGGTGGGCATTGGAATGCCCGGACATTTTTTAATCCGTCCTGATTTTGAGGATGCTGGAATTTATGTTGATGCGTTTAACCAAGGAGAAATTTTATTTGATGAAGATTGTGCAGCTAGATTAACACAAGTTTATCAACAACCGATCCCAATGCAACCGGAATTCTTAGCAGCAGTCACTCCCCGTCAGTTCTTGGGAAGAATGTTAATAAATTTGAAAGTGATTTATTTGAATCAAGGTAATATTGAACAAGCATTAGGAGTCATTGAACGAATTTTATTGTTATTTCCTGATTCTTTAAATGAAAAGCGCGATCGCGGTATTCTCTACTATAATCTGGCGCGATGGAGAGAAGCACGGCAAGATTTAGAGAATTATTTAGAAATTCTGCCAATGGCTCAGGATGCTGCTATAATTCGGCAGATACTGGATCAAATGAGCCAGAATATGTAACAGTTTGAGAAGTTTCTATCTTAGGGAAGCTAGATATTGGTTCAATAGACCTATAGCATGGGACAACAACATAACTGTTTTACTAAATTTAACTTGTGAGGAAGGAACAAATGAACTTAACATTAGGGCGTTGGTTTCCGAAAGTTCGTAACCCCTATCAATTTTTTACTCAGGGTCTATCTAAATATATATCCCTTGCATTAGCTCTAATTTTGGGATTAACAATTAGTTTGGGAATATTTGCGAAGCCTGCACCTGCAATTGATGAGTTAAGATTAATGTATGGGCCAGCTAATATTTCTTTATCGATTGTAGATTTACAAACCTTTGCTCAAACTGGGGATCAGTCTAATCAACTTCGTTCTTTAATTACTTTAGCTAAACTGACTCCAGATCAGGTTCAACAATTCCGTGAAGCTCTCAATTTCTCGGTTCAAATTCCGACTAATATTGTTAATGATCTACTAGATTCCACCTATGGCAGATTAGTAGTAGGAGCTTTTAATCAATTTGTGGCTTCAGGAAGTACCGTTGATGTGGCGGTTGATAAGGTGATTAATGCCTTACGCACCGTCGCTCGTGATGGTCAACTGTCAATTTTAGAATTGCTCCTCAGCTACCAAGGAGTTAATGCAATTACAATTAATGTTCAAGATGTGATCAGCCTCTATAATGATGTTTCTAATTTAGGGGAAGAAGTGATCGATTTCCTAAGAGCTCAACCACTCGTTCAACAAAAACTTTGCCAATAATTAATTATTCAAAAGTTTAACCATAAAGAGGAATTTTGATCACAATGATTACAATTCCTATTGATTTTTGGGTTGAGGGTTGAACGTTAATTGATAACGGTTATGGGCAGGGTTTTCCTGCCCATACAATAGAGTAATTAACTGATAATTGATAACCGTTCTGCGACTTGTTTTAAACGTCTTAATTGCGCTTCCATATCCGATTGGGTTAGACTAGCAGCAAAAAGATTAAACCCAAATTTAATCAGAGGATTGGGGATTTCAAATTCAAATCGATTTAGTAGACAAGTTCCTTGAGGTTCAGGTAGACATTCCCAGCGATCGCAACCTTTAAAATATCCTTCAAATCCCCAAACAATTAAACCCGGTTCCCGCTCTAAAACCACTGTTTTTAATGTGGGTTGAAAGAGCGGCAGTTTAATGACAAATCGACAACGACCTCCGACATTTGTATCCCAGACATCAACGGGTTCACAACGTAACATCGGGTTTAACCATTGGTGCATTAGTTCCAAATCTGTAAAACAGCGTTCTACAACCGTTGAATTGGCCCGAATTAAAATGGATTGTTCAAAAACTTGACGAGATGACATGATAACCTTCAAGCTATAGGCAGGTTTATTTCATGTTAAACGTGAAGAAGTCCCGTGATTAACGAGGGAATCATCGGAAAACCCCAAACAACGGTAACTTTTAACGTTGTTTTCCGTTATTTTAACCAGACTTTAAGATGCACTCTCGTTAAAACAGGAAAGCAAGAGTATCAAAACATCAATTAAGTCATAGAACCATTATGAATGGAACATATTACCCGATCACTTTATTGGGAAGCCAATTCACTTCCCAATTCCATCCTTATTTCGCTCAGGATAACCCCCTAGCAGTTCCCTTAGATTTCAATAACCTCAAGCTCGGTCAAACCTCTGTAGTCGATATTGTTTTAGCTTGTGGGATTTTATTAGTCGGCTATCTGATTGCCTTATTTGCTCAATCTTTGACAAAAAGCCTACTGAAAAAAACAGATATAGATAACCGAATTGCCGCTTGGGTTACGGGTACAACCACCGCAGATGATAAACTTCCGGTGGAAGATTGGATTGGAACGGCTATATTCTGGATTATTTTTATCTTTGCGATTGTTGCATTTTTCGATAAACTTCAGTTTAATGCAGCATCAGTTCCGCTCACCGGTTTACTCAATCAAGTTACCAACTATTTACCCCGGATTTTAGGGGCGGCAATTTTAATTGCCTTAGCTTGGATTTCAGCCACCATTGCCCGAACTTTATTAATTCGAGTGTTCCGAGCATTTCGCTTAGATGAACGCTTGAATCAACAAGTGAATGATGCCACGGTTGATCAATTTTCCTTGAGTGAAACTTTAGGAAATGCCTTGTATTGGTTCATCATTCTGTTATTTTTACCCGCCATTCTCAGTACGCTTCAGCTACAAGGATTATTAGAGCCTGTTCAAGATATGCTCTATCAAATCCTTTCAATTCTGCCGAATATTATTGCAGCGTTAGTGATTGCGGGTGCAGGTTGGTTAGTGGCTCAAGTCGTGAGTCGCATTGTCACCAATCTTTTAGCGGCGGTTGGGATTGATCAATTCGGAAGTCGGTTTGGTTTTAATCAACTGACGGGGAATCAAAGAATATCATCCATTATTGGATTGATTGTTTATATTTTAATTCTGATTCCTACAGCGATTTCTGCTTTACAAACTCTCCAAATTAAGGCAATTTCTGAACCAGCAATTTTAATGCTGACACAGATTTTTAATGCCTTACCCCAAATCTTTTTAGCAATTTTAGTCTTAATTGTTGCTTATTTGATTGGGCGTTTTGTGGGAGATTTAGTCACGAATATTCTGGCTGGCGTTGGGTTTAATAATATCTTTCGCTGGTTAGGAATTCATGCTCCCCACCCCCCTACGGTTGAGGAACCCACTGAGACAGAAGCCACCGCCTCAACCGATACAGTCCCCACAACTCCAACTCGCCTACCCCAACGCACCCCTTCCGAATTAGTCGGAATGATTGTGTTAGTTGGAATTATGTTGTTTGCGGCTGTTACCGCAACGGATATTTTAGGGTTAGCGGCGTTAACTTTAATTCTCAATCAAATTATTGTGATTGCGGGTAAAGTTTTGATTGGCATGATTGTCTTTGCCATTGGATTATATTTTGCGAATTTAGCTCATGATTTAATTGTCAGTTCGGGAACTCGTCAATCGAGTCTTTTAGCACAAAGTGCTCGAATTGCAATTATTATCTTTGTGGGTGCAATGGCTTTACAACAGATGGGAATTGCCAGTGATATTGTTAATTTAGCCTTTGGTTTGTTATTAGGTGCAATTGCGGTTGCAGTCGCCATTGCTTTTGGTTTAGGAGGACGAGATGTGGCGGGAGAAGAACTTCGGAATTTCCTTTCTAAATTCCGTGATTAAAGGAGAATGAGTAGAAACTTAGGTTCTGCTGCAATTTAAACTGGGGAGGGTTTTAACCGGGATTTCAGGTCAACAGAAATTCTGAAAAAACCCTCCCCTAATTCATTAAAACCAACCTGAAGTTAATCCTCTGCTTTAAAGGGGGTGCAATCAGGATTTTTATCCTGAATCAGAATTAACTGAATTGTAGTTGATTAGCAAATCGCTATAAAACTCACAATTTAGGAAAACATCATGTCTAACAAAGACAACTTCACGGATCAAATTACCTGCCAAAGCATTCAACTTTCTGGCCCCATGCAAGGCAAAAAAATCGAAATCCAACTGGATGTTAAACCTGCTAAAGATGAAAAAAAACCTAAATCTGAAAAAAATTCCGATTGGGAAACTCTGGGATTTTTATTTTTACTCTTGTTTGTGTTAGTGGGAATGGTGGGTAATTCGGCTGGGTTAGATTCCTCTTCCAGTCCTACCTCACAGCCTAATTCTGCCGTTTATCGCTGGCAAAATACCCAATTTTAAATCGTCGGTGCTAACCAACCTCGAATAAAATAATAAAACGTTAAGAAATATTCATCTAAAACACGAGTCGTTAGTAATAAAGCTTCTGCACTCGGCGCGAAATCGACTCCTGTAATATGACGAACATATTTTTTCTGATGAATAAAAGTATAAAAATTAGTCGGGGCGGGAATCACTTTAAAGCCAACTCTGGAAAAGGTTAAACTCGCTCGACGCATTTCTAAGGCAGAAGTTACCAGAATAATCGTTCGACCTAAACGATGTTTCTGCATCAGTTGATAAATTTCTACCGCATTATCATAGATTGTTCCCCCATGAGATTCCAGCAGAATTCGTTCTGGGGGAATTCCCATATAAATTAACAGTTGTTTAACATCATTAGCTTCAATAATCGGATTAATTAACTCCTGACGGGGGCCAGCACTCACAATAATAAACGGCCCTCGATCTTGTCGAAACAGTTGGGCTGCGTAGGGAATGCGATCGCCCGTATCGGTTAATTGAATTTGTTTCCGATAAGGTAATTTCGGTTCTGTCGTTCCTCGTCCTAATAATACAATAGCTCCGGCTCGTTCTCCACAACATAAATCCGTTTGTACCGTTTTTAAAGCGACTTTTTCCACTTGTTGAGCCAGCCAGTTCGCAAAAACGGGGGTACTCGCTAAAATTAAAATTAATAACGCAATTAAAATTAAAGTCGGCCCTGGTTTGTCAATTTTCCCATTTTTAATAAAAATAGAAGCAATTAATAACAGTAAAATGGATAATCCCAAAGGGCGAAAAAAAATTGATAATATTCCCAATACCACTAACCCAACTTGGCTATCGGGTGAAATTAAAGCAGAAACAATTAAAACTAAAACCAGGATAAATAATAATCGAGCAATTAAGCTATTATCCTTACTTCCCAAAATTTGCCAGACTTTAAACGCAATGGCTCCTACCAGCAAGAGAAATAAAAGTCGAGTGAAGGTAACAAACATGGCAGAGAACAGCTTAACTGGGAACAGGGAACAGCTTAACAGTAAGCGGTGAATGAGTTGGCTGAATTTTAGCAATTAATAACTGTAGGGGTTGCGTTCCTCCCAAGCTTAGTAGCAAGAGACGTTAGTTTCCAAACCCCTACAATAAATGCTATAGAATTTTGCCTTGAGTTCAACAAAACCCCTTAATCTGCTAAGGTCAGAATTTCGACCCCGGTGTCTGTCACCGCAACGGTATGTTCAAATTGGGCGGAGAGTTTGTGATCACGGGTAATCGCTGTCCAACCATCCTCTAACACTTGGGCTTCCCAGGTTCCTTCATTAATCATCGGTTCAATAGTAAATACCATCCCTGGACGGAGCCGCTTTCCTTTTCCTCGTTCTCCATAGTGAGGAATTTGAGGGGCGGTGTGAAAGACCGTATTAATTCCATGACCGACAAAATCGCGCACCACTGAAAATCCTTCAGCTTCGGCGTATTCTTGAATCGCAGCCCCAATATCCCCAATACGTCCATTGGGTTTGACCGCTTCAATTCCTCGTCTTAGACATTCTTCGGTCACTTCAACTAATTTTTGAGCGATCGGAGAAGGTGTCCCGACAAAAAAAGTCCGAGAAACGTCACCATAATAGCCATCTAGGATGGGGGTGACATCGACATTGATAATATCGCCGTCTTGAAGGATCTGTTTAGCGTTTGGAATCCCATGACAGATGACTTCATTAACACTGGTACAAATGGATTTTGGGAATCCATGATAGCCTAAAGGCGCACTGCGAGCACCATGTTCCTGTGTCCAACGCTCTGCTTCATCGTTAAGTTCTAGGGTACTCACCCCCGGTTTAATCATCGGTTCGAGATGGTTTAACAGTTGTGCCGCCAAACGTCCGGCTTGACGCATTTTTTCAATTTCTCGGCTCGATAAAAGAACAATTGTGTCACTGCCCATTTGTTTATTCAAGATCAGGATATATCTCGCAAGCTGTCAGCCTTTATTTTAAATTATCATATTCGTACACTCAATTTTTCTGATTTTTTCTGTTTTTGTGATAGTGTCGTAGAAAATTCCATCATTTCAATAGTTTGGAAAGTTTACTGTGAACTATCACGAACGAATTACGATCGAACCCGGTAAGCGCAGTGGTAAACCTTGTATTCGTGGAATGCGGATCACGGTTTACGATATTTTATCTTATCTTGCATCAGGAATGACCTACCAGGAAATTCTTGATGATTTTCCTGATTTGACTCAAGAAGATATTTTAGCTTGCTTGAGCTATGCAGCAGATCGGGAGAGACAAACCTTATTAATTCAGGTATGAAATTACTGTTTGATGATTGATCATTAGGAATATTAACCTTGTACTGAGCCTTCAAATTTGAAAGCGATAAATCATTTCACCATTTGATTTTTTTTCAAAGCTGCCATTTAATTCTTTAACTTTTTGATCTAAAAAAAATTTAGCTTCTAGGGTTGATAAATGAGTATATTGAGCTAATTTTTGAACCGTAATTTCTCCATCTTCAGATTGAATTAAATGTAAAAAAATAGCCCGAATTCGTCGAGAACGAGCTTTGTTTTTTTTCCGACGTTCTTGATACCAATCCCAAGCCACCCATCCCCCCACTCCCAAGGACGGTAAACCTAAAATTAATCCCCCTAAAATAATACTGAGTTGGCTATCAGCAGTGGAATGAGGATTTATGAATTCCGTTGCGATCGCTAATAAACAACCCATTCCAACCGGAACCAATAAACTAGCGGTGAGAACCTTCAAGAACTGCATCGTTTTTCCTCCGCGACTGGAGCATCAAACTGATCGAAGCCAACGGAACAGGGGAAGAAGTAGAGATAATATGAATACTCTTTCATCTCCCACCTGTTGACCCAATTTTAAGAGCGTGTAGCTTCAATTAATCGTGAAAAATAGAAGCGTGTTCCAATCATGGCTTGTCGTTGAATCGAAAAACCATTATCACTAAAAATTTTAACAATATCTGCTTCTCGATGTTGATAAGCACGAGTCGTTTTACTCGGCCCAGGGAATAATTCCCCAATTTTTTTGAGAATACTTAATGCTAAGGTTTTAGGAGCAAAACTCAAAATCACACGAGACTCAGCCAAGGAACACAGATGAGCAATCATCTCCGCAATTTGTTCTTGAGGATAATGGATCAAAACATCCAAACAAATCACCGTATCATAGCGACCTTGAAGGGTTTCTAAATCTTGAGCCATAAAGGATACTTTCTGGATCACGTTGAGGCGATTTTTAGCCCGTTCATAGGCTTCCTGAACCATTTTTTCAGAAATATCACTTCCGTATACAACCGCTCCGGCTTCTGCTAGGGGAATACTTAAACTGCCAACACCACAGCCTGCATCACAAATCGTTAAACCGGGTAGGTTGCCATCGGCCGTCAACCAATTTATCACATGATCAACGGTTTGTTGATGTCCTTGACGAATATCCAGTTGAACTTTATTAACTTGACCGTTACCGTAAATTCGTCGCCATCGATCAAATCCTGTGCTATTAAAATAGTCCCGAACTACAGTTTTATCGTCTGCTACACTCATGGGTTTGTTTGAATTAAATTCCATCCAAACCTTTATTGTAGGGTATAAGCGGAGCGGGAGGAGTAGGGGGAGCGGGGGGAGATGGGGGGTCTTAGGAATGATGACTGATAACTGATGGCTGTCTTCTGTAACAATGGACTAGGAAGATTGAAAACGAATCACGATGCGTATCTCTTTAAATTGGTTGCGAGAATTGGTGGATATCCAGATGACCCCCCAAGAGTTGGCAGAAACCCTCACGGTGGCGGGATTTGAAGTAGAAGATATTGAAGATTGGCGTTCCTGGGCTGATGGGGTTGTCCTGGGAAAAATTCTACAAGCTGAACAACATCCCAATGCAGATAAATTAAGAGTTTGTCAAGTGGATATTGGGGCTTCAGAACCTCTTAATATTGTTTGTGGAGCTCCGAATGCAGCCGCAGGAATGGTGGTGGCTGTAGCAACAATTGGAACTTATTTACCTAAAGTTAATTTAACGCTGAAAAAAACAAAATTGCGGGGGGTTCCCTCTGAAGGGATGATTTGTTCCTTAGCAGAATTAGGATTAGAAAAAGACTCTTCAGGAATTCACAGTTTTGACCTTGAAGACCCAACTTTAGGCAGTGATGTTAGACCGTTATTAGGGTTAGATGATGTAATTTTAGATGTCACCGCAACGGCTAACCGGGCGGATGGTTTAAGTATGGTGGGAATTGCCCGTGAAATTGCTGCTTTAACCGGAGCTAGTTTAAGAATTCCTGAAGCAAATGAGGTATTAATTGAACAATCAGAAACCTCTCCAGCTTTATCGATTAAAATTGCTGATAAACAAGCTTGTCCGATCTATATTGGAACAATAATTCAAGGTGTAAAAATTGCTCCTTCTCCTGATTGGTTACAACGACGTTTACAAGCGGCGGGTGTTCGTCCGATTAATAATGTCGTTGATGTCACCAATTATATTTTATTGGAATGGGGACAACCGCTTCATGCTTTTGATTTAGATCGTCTAAAACAAGTTACCTCTTCTCAAGATTTAACCATCGGTGTCCGTTTTGCTAAATCCGATGAATCCATTAAAACCTTAGATGGTCAAACCCGGAAATTACAAGAGCAAAATCTGTTAATTACAGCGAATGATTATCCCGTTGCTTTAGCGGGTGTGATGGGAGGAGAAGAAACAGAAGTTTTTGAAGAAACTCAAAATTTACTGTTAGAATCTGCTATCTTTGCACCGATTTCAATTCGTCGATCTGCAAGAGCGCAAGGACTTCGCAGCGAGTCTTCTACCCGTTATGAACGCGGGGTAAATCAGGCAGAATTACCATTAGCTTGTCGGCGGGCTATTATCTTATTAAAAGAGTTAGCTTCGGGTCATCCTACTGGTCAAGAAATCGATAGCAGTGGAATTGAAGTCCAAAGTCCTGAAATTACCTTAAGATTAAATCGAATTAATCAGGTTTTAGGACAACTTAAACGGGGACAAGAAACAGCAGAAGCATCCTATTTACTACCGGAAGAAGTGGAAAAGATTCTCACGGCTTTAGGTTGTGAATTAGTGAGAGATAAAAATAGTGATTTTGTGGTTTGGAATGTCACTGTTCCTCCCTATCGTTACCGAGATTTAGAACGAGAAATTGATTTAATTGAAGAAGTCGCCCGTCTCTATGGTTACGATAATTTCTGTGAAACCTTACCCAGTCAAGGAGTTTGTGGTTATCTTCCCTTAGAACAAGTCGCCATGCGACAAATTCGAGCCGCATTCCGAGGAGAAGGATTAACGGAATTAATGCACTATTCCTTAGTCAAAACAGAAGGGGAAAATCAAGTCGTTTTAGATAACCCTTTGTTTGTGGAATATTCGGCATTACGCACGGAAATGTTAACCGGGTTAATTGATGCCTTTGTTTATAATTTACAAAATGGAAATGGGCCGTTAAATGGCTTTGAAATGGGGCGAATTTTCTGGAAAGAAGGCGATCAATATCAAGAACAAGATGCCTTAGCGGGTATTATGGGAGGCGATCGCAGTTTGGGGCGTTGGGTTCGTAGTGCTCAAGAACAACCGATGACTTGGTTTGAAGCAAAAGGCATTTTAGAAGCCGTCTTTCAACGTTTAAATTTAACCGTTGAATATAAACCGGAATCTACCATTGAAACCTTACACCCTGGACGCACCGCTTCTTTATGGTTACAAGGAAAACGGTTAGGAATTTTCGGACAACTTCATCCTCAATTGTGTCAAAAACAAGATTTACCGAATCAAGTTTATGCCTTTGAATTTCAGTTATCAATATTAATAGAAGCGATGAACCGTCCTTCTAATTTAGTTCGGAAATTCAAACCGTTTTCAACTTTCCCCGCGTCGGATCGAGATATTGCCTTTTTTGTTCCTGTTGAAGTCCCCGTGTCTGAACTTGAACGCTGTATTACCAAAGCGGCTGGAAATCTATTAGAATCAGTGGAAGTTTTTGATGAATATCGAGGTAAAAATGTCCCAGAAGGTCAACGAAGTTTGGCATTTCGTTTAGTTTATCGGGTGGGCGATCGCACCTTAACTGATACGGATATTGACCCTCTACAACAAAAAGTTCGAGATGCTTTAGTTCAACAATTTAACGTTAATCTCAGAAGTTAGAGATTTATGGTAGGGTTGGGGTCTCCCCGCCCGTATTCAGTTATCAGTTAATATCAACCCTTAACCATCAACAACTATGCCAAAATATGTCATGTTTGGAACGTATTGCGAGAACGTTCTGGAAAAACGAGAACCTTATCGCGCCGCCCATTTAGAAGGATTAAAACAACAAAAAGAATCAGGGGTTTTATTAACCATTGGCCCGACTCAGGATGTGACTAAAGTATTTGGGATTTATGAAGCAGAAGATGAAGCAACCGTTCGTCAATTAATTGAGTCCGATCCTTATTGGCAAAATGGGATCTGGACAGAATATGAAGTCAAAGCTTGGATACAAGTTTATTAGGAAAAAATCCCCCTGGTTGAAACTGGGGGGATGTTAAACAATTAATTCGAGAAAGCCTCGAAATTGATAATAATGTCAACCAGCTAACGCTTCTGCAAGTTGATCTAAACGGATAGCACTATTGACTTCATAAAATGAAGTTGTCGGTGCTTTAATAAATAACGTTGCCATTTCATTCATAATGGCTTGGTAGGCTTCGCTTTGATTATCGGAAGTATCCATATCGCCAATATCTTCCCAAAAGATAATCGCAATGCCTTTATCGGTTCCGGGTTCTTGCAGTAAATAAGCGCCCTGAAAGCCTTGGGTATAGGTCGCTACGGCTTTTTCAAATAATGTTTGAGCTTCTTTAAATTTGCCCGGTTTGAATTCACCGATCGCAACATAAGCAACTTTCCGGCGTAAAAAATCATGAAATTCAGACATAATTTAACTGACGCAATAAACAATAGTTTTTCCCAAGATTAAAAAAGTTTGTTCTGACTGATGAGTGGGTATCGGTGCTGGCTTGATGCTTGTTCCTTACCCTCAAGTTAAAATTTTTCAGACAGTTCAAAGGAACAGCCTTACTCTTGGGAAATTTTCAATGAAATTTGATCACGGATCTCAACCTGAAAGGCTTGGTCAAACAGAAATATTTAAGGCTGTATTCTTAGGGAAGGATGATGACAAACGCTATTTTTGTGGTAAAATAGTCATTTGAAATCCAGTCTTTGACACAAAAAATCAGTCTTAAATTCCCTCTCCTTCCCAAAAGTGAACGACAAATCAGTGACTCTCCTAAAGGAAGAATTCATTGCTTTTGTAAGCTCTTGGGATTCCACTTCAACCTTTAATAATTTTACCAGCTTAATCGCTAAAAACTATGGAGAATCATTAAGAAATCAGTAGAGAATAATTAAGATTTTCTAAGAAATGAAACTAAAACTCCTGGGATTTGATCACTTTTGGTTCAAATATTCCTAATTCATCTTAAATATCAGTTGCAATCTTGTGATCCTGTGAACGAATCCTAACATTAACCGAATCAAAAGCCTGATCAGTCGCCTTGTCGAAGGGATGGGGCTTTAAACTCAATTTTTTGAGTCATTCCCTTGCAATTCGTCCTGTAGAATCTTAAGGAAATCCAAAAAACTCATTTCAGGGAACAAATCTCAATGCCCTGAGAGCGCGAACTAACGTTAAATTTTACTTGGTGGTGTGAAACGTGAATACAGTCCCTCCCCTTGATCTGGGCCAACAGTACAAGCTGATTCAGGATGAAGTCAGCGCTTGTGTGCAAGCGATCTTGGCTTCTGGTCGTTATATTGGAGGTTCCATCATCGAAGCCTTTGAGCAGGAATTTGGGCAATATATTGGAGTCAGAGAAACCATTGCCTGTAACTCAGGAACCGATGCTTTATTTTTAGCATTACGGGCGTTGAATATTGGGCCAGGAGATGAAGTCATTACCACCCCCTTTACCTTTATTGCAACGGCAGAAATGATCAGTGCGGTAGGGGCAACTCCTGTTTTTGTCGATATTGAGGCTCAAACCTTTAATCTGGATATCGAAAAAATTCCTAACGCCATTACCGAACGAACTAAAGCGATTATTCCAGTACATTTATTTGGTCAACCTGTGGACATGACCCGGTTAATGGCCATTGCCACATCCTATCATTTAGCGGTAATTGAAGACTGTGCCCAAGCAACAGGGGCCACCTGGCAAGGGCAAAAAGTTGGCAGTATTGGACATATTGGTTGTTTTAGTTTCTTCCCAACTAAAAATTTAGGCGCCTGTGGAGATGGAGGGGCCGTCACCACTCAAGATTCTGCCCTCGCCCAAAAAATGAGAATGATTAAAGAGCATGGCCAATCCAGTCGCTATCGTTCAGAAACCATTGGCATGAATAGCCGTTTGGATGCGTTACAAGCTGGAATTTTACAAATTAAATTGCGTTATCTTGATCGTTGGAACCAACAACGCCAAAGGGTTGCTCAACGATATCACCAATTCCTCTATTCTCTGCCTGAAATTATCACACCCCAGGAAATTGTCGGGGGTGAAAGTGTCTGGAACCAATATACCATCAGGGTTCAATCTGTCTCTAACCCGTTGAATTCCGATCTCAAACCCAGAGATCATCTGCGAAACTATTTACAAGCACAGGGTATTGGTTCCATGATTTACTATCCGATTCCCTTACATCAACAACCGGTTTATCAAGATTTGGGATATCAACCTCATCAACTCCCTGTTGTTGAAGCGGTCTGTCAGGAAGTCTTATCTTTGCCTTTATTTCCTGAATTGTCTTCAGACCAACAAGATCAAGTCATTGAGGCAATTCAGGAAGGATTGACCCAAACTCTGCCATTGTAGAGATTTGCCGGGGTTCATCGCTAAGGCTGCGATTTTTGTATACTCTAAGTTAATGAAACGATAAAAAATTTCACAAATCGAACGCGATGGGGTGTCGGGGATGTACAACAGGTATTTTGCCTGTGAACCGGGATCTCCCATCGTTAAGCGTCAATTGTCAACCGTTAACAAAATACAAAAGTTACAGAGGAATACTACAAGCGTGAATCCACAGGAAGGAACATCAAGACGACGCTATGATCCAGAGGGAATTGCCCGTTATTATCGCCGTCGTCCTTGGTTAGCAATCGGACGGGCGATCAAAGTGATTTGGTACTTTGCCGGATTTTTGTTAGGACTATTGTGGGATCAACGGCAACATCATGGCGTTGAACATACCCCCAAACGGGCGGCTCATCTTCGCCAAGTTCTGACCGATTTAGGCCCCACCTATATTAAAGTGGGTCAAGCTCTCTCCACCCGTCCCGATTTAATTCGTAAAGATTTTTTAGAAGAATTAACCAAACTTCAAGATCAATTGCCGCCTTTTGATCATGATCGGGCGATGGCAATTATTCAAACCGAATTAGATCAAGATTTAGATGTTATTTATCGAGAAATTTCTCCTGAACCCATTGCTGCTGCGAGTTTAGGTCAAGTTTATCGCGCTCGACTGCGAACCGGAGAGGAAGTCGCGGTTAAGGTACAACGTCCGAATTTATTACCCGTTTTAACCTTAGATTTGTATTTAATGCGCTGGGCTGCGGGATGGCTGTCTCCTTGGTTGCCATTAAATTTAGGTCATGATTTAACCTTAATAGTTGACGAATTTGGTATTAAGTTATTTGAGGAAATTGACTATATCAATGAAGGACGCAATGCGGAACGCTTCGCCACTTATTTCGCCGATGACCCCCATGTCAAAGTTCCCTCAATTTATTGGCGTTATACCACCACTTGTGTTTTAACTTTAGAGTGGATTAATGGCTTTAAATTAACGGATACAGAACGGATTAAAGCGGCGGGTTTAGATCAAGATGCTTTGATTCAAATTGGTGTCACCAGTGGCTTAAGACAATTATTAGAATTTGGATTTTTTCACGCCGATCCTCACCCTGGAAATTTATTTGCTTTGCCCGATGGTCGCATGGCATTTATTGATTTTGGCATGATGGATCAGTTAGAACAAATTACCAAAGAAACCCTTGTTGATTCAGTAGTTCATTTGATTAATAAAGATTATGATCAACTGGCAATTGATTTTGTTAAATTAGGGTTTTTATCTCCTACGACTGATATTAGACCGATTATTCCTGCTTTAGAATCGGTGTTAGGAGATGTGATGGGAAGTAGCGTTAAGGATTTTAATTTTAAAACTATTACTGATAGTTTTTCGGAGTTGATGTATGATTATCCTTTTCGCGTTCCGGCTCAATTTGCTTTAATTATTCGGTCTTTGGTAACTCAAGAAGGGATTGCCTTAAGTTTAAATCCTGAGTTTAAAATTGTGGATGTTGCCTATCCTTATGTCGCTCGTCGTTTATTAAATGGAGAAACTCCTGCTTTGCGACGACGGTTAATTGAAGTGTTATTTAAGGATGGGAAATTCCAATGGCAACGACTGGAAAATATGATTGCGATCGCCCGTTCAGATCGAAATTTTGATTTATTACCAACGGCACAATTAGGATTAAAATATTTACTGTCTGATGAGGGAGACTTCTTACGTCGTCAAATTATTTTGGCACTAACAGAAGATGATCGCCTCCATACCGCAGAAGTTCAACGGTTATGGAGTTTAATTCAACCTGATTTAAAGCCTAGCCGTTTACTTGATGCGGCTTGGAGATTGATTACTGTCAACAATTAATTTATGTATAACGCTGCTGATCCACCTTTAGTTTTGCTCTTTGCGGGTTTATTTATCGGAATTACCTCCTGTACCGCATTTGTTGTTACCCTAAAACAACTTTTAAAAGAATGGTCAAAAAATCGTTCAACTCGTAATTTAGCCAACCTGCGAGGCGTTCAAGTTCTGTTTCCCTTTGTGGGAGTGGCGTTAGGAATTTGTATTTTTTTGGCGTCTTGTTTACAAGTTTTTGCTTTTTCCGAGTTAATTGCTTATACTTTTTCCATTCCTTTAACGGTGTTAATGGCTGGATTAGTTTGGTATCAGCTAACTCGATTATTTAACCAACTGGAACAACGGGGTTTGAGAGGAATTGATTTAGACGATTTAAGTCTAGGAAAAATCATTCCTCAACAAAATCCACCCAAGAATTAATCACAGGTTAAGACCAATTGAATCGATTTCGTTTCTAACCTGCTAAACGATTAATATCTTGATTAGAACCGACTACAACAATCAGAGTTCCTTTGTAAAGTCGTCGATTAGAAAGGGGATTAATTTCCATTTTATCCCCTTCATTTTTGATCGCTAAAAGGTTTAATCCATAACGGCGACGCATTTCTAATTCAGCAATGGTTTTGCCATCAAATTCATCAGGAACAATCATTTCTACAATGCTATGTTCGGCATCGAGTTCAAATTGATCGAGTAAACGAGGACGAGTTAATTGTCGAGCTAATTGTTGTCCCATTTCCTGTTCAGGAAAGACGACCAAATCAGCCCCAACTTTATTTAATAATTTTCGATGGGTTTCCGATGAAGCTTTGGCAATAACATTGGCAACACCGCCTTCTTTTAAGTTTAAAGTTGTGGTAATACTTTCAGCTAAAAAACTCCCCACCGCTACAATGACCGTATCAAATTCTAAAATTCCCGCTTCTCGAAGAGCCGAGGTTTCAGTTGAATCAAGCAGCAACGCATGGGAAGCAATTTGATCACTTAAGGCTGAAGTAACTCGTTTTTCTTCTTTGTCAACGGCTAACACTTCATAACCACTCTTATGCAAAGTTGAACACACCGCACTTCCAAAACGACCTAATCCAATCACTGCAAATTGTTTTTTTTCGGTTCGGAGATTGCGTAAAAAATTCCAAGATGAAAAGTTCATGTTATTGATAGTTAAAAAACAGAAATTTAGGTTTTATCCCACTAAAAGGTTTTCTTCTGGATAATCAATGGCTGTCGGTTTGGGATCACCTAAAATAGCAGACATTAATAATAATACTCCTACTCGACCCATATACATTGTAGTAATAATAATCAGTTTACTCAAGGGGGTTAAACTAGCGGTAATTCCCGTTGATAATCCCACCGTCGCAAAGGCTGAAACCACTTCAAATAAAATTGGGTCAAAATCAATATTAGGTTCGCTTAAAGAAATCAGAATAGTTGAGATACAAATAACTGAAAATGAACCAAATAAAACACCAATGGATTTTAAAATTAAAGGCAAGGGAATTTGACGTTTATAACAAATTACTTCTTCTCGTCCTTGTAAAGCTGACCGGGTTGTATTAAATAAAATCCGAACCGTTGTGGTTTTTATCCCACCTCCAGTTCCCCCTGGACTCGCGCCCAGAAACATTAAAATAATGGTTATAAATAATCCACCAACGGTTAAGGCTCCATTATTAATAGTATTAAATCCAGCCGTTCGAGTCGTTACCGATTGAAACCAAGCCGCCATCACTTGTTCAGGAAAACTCAATAATGCTAAAGTTTGAGAATTGCGATATTCTGTGAAAAAGATTAAAACAGTTCCTAAAATTAATAGGAAGATGGTTGTTGAAGTCACAACTCGAAAGTGAACGGAAAAATCTCGACGAATTGGGTTTTTATAAAATCGATTACGAATCCATAAATAAAGTTCTTGAATCACTTGATAGCCCAAGCCACCCCAAATAATTAGAAACGTAATCACAAAGTTTAATAAAGGGGCATGAACATAACTCATGAAATTATCAGATAATAAACCAAACCCCGCATTATTAAAGGCATTAATACTATGAAAAATAGCAAACCATAACCCTTGATTCCAGCCTAATTTGGGAACAAATACCAATAATAATAAAAAAATCCCCGTTAACTCAAAAATAGCGGTGGTTGCTACAATCGATTTTAATAAAGGAACAGCCCCAGCTATTCCCGAAGCATCTAAAGATTGTTGTAACGCTAATTTATCTTTGAGGCGAAACTTCCGACCTAATATTAATAATAAAAAGGTGGTTACGGTCATGTATCCTAAACCGCCCACCTGAACCAATAATACAATAATAAATTGGCCCCAAAAGGAATAAAACTGACCGACATCAACAACGGATAATCCAGTGACACAAACGGCAGAAGTAGCAGTAAATAAAGCCGTTAAAGGATGACCCCAAGTTCCGTCACTCAAAGAAAAGGGCAATAATAATAATATTGTTCCAACGGTAATCACCGCCAAGAAACCTAAACCAATCGTTCGAGATACGGTCATGGGTGTTTAGGAGAAATATTTAGGTTAAGTAACCAACAATTTACAATAACTAGAATCATACTGTAGAGATGTCAAACTTTAACATCGCTGTCAATCGTCCGATGAACTCAACGTTATATCAGCAAATTCAGCATTTCTATGATTCTTCCTCCGGTTTGTGGGAAGACATTTGGGGAGAACATCTGCATCATGGCTATTATGGGCCAGAGGGAACCTTAAAAAAAGAACGACGTCAAGCTCAAATTGATTGTATTGAAGAACTCCTCAACTGGGGAATCACAGCCCCAACCTCCAAAATTCAGATTCTGGATGTAGGCTGTGGTATTGGCGGAAGTAGCTTATATTTAGCTGACAAATTTCAAGCTCAGGTGACAGGAATTACCCTAAGTCCAGTGCAAGCGAAAAGAGCCACAGAACGAGCCCTAGAAGCGGGGTTACAGGAAAAAACACAATTTTTAGTCGCCGATGCCTTAGAAATGCCTTTTGAGGCGAATAGCTTTGATTTAGTGTGGTCTTTAGAAAGTGCTGAACATTTCCCCAATAAAATTAAATTTTTGCAGGAATCTTATCGGGTGTTAAAACCGGGAGGAACTTTACTCATGGCGACTTGGTGTCATCGTCCCTTAACCGGAAACGCTGGACAACTCACCGATACAGAACGTCGTCATTTAGCAGAAATTTATCGCGTTTATGCTTTACCTTATGTGATTTCTTTACCGGAATATGAAGCGATCGCCACTCAAATCGGCTTTGAGAATCTGCACACCGCCGACTGGTCGGTATCGGTTGCTCCGTTTTGGAATAACGTGATTGATTCTGCTTTTGATCTCCGTGCCATTGTCGGTTTACTCTTGAGTGGCTGGACAACGATTCAAGCCGCCTTAGCCTTACCCCTAATGAGTCGAGGCTACGAAACCGGACTGATTCGTTTTGGGTTATTACAAGCCACCAAAACCCAATAGAAGGTTATTCAACAGCTATGTTGTCTGTTGTCTGTCAACGGCCAACCGCCAACGGTCAACCGTCAACATCCCTTTAAAACCGATAAACTTGACCATCAATCAAGAGTCGAGTGATTCCTTTTGCCTGTAGATAGGGAGCCACTTTTCTCAGGAGTCGGCCATCGGGAACTTTAAACACCCGTTGGTTGCGTCCAGAGAAACGACTAGCAACTCGATGATTATCAAAGACCGGAAGGGTTTTTTCCAAAGTTTCATCTTCTGGAATGGTTCCCAACTCACTAAAGGCTCTCAGAGGTTTAGCAATCAATTCTGAAGCCCGGTCAATGACGAGATAGCAAGTTCTGGGTAAAGCTGTTTCCGTGAGTGGGAGAATTTTGACTAATGCAGTTCCCCCACTCGCTAGAGAATGAGCAAATAAACTCTGTCGCTCTCCGTCTTCCTCATCATCCTCATCAAATTCGTCTAGGTAGTCCTCCTCATCCCGATTGTCCCCATCGTCCTCATCATCCTCATCATCTTCATAGTCCCCAAATACATGGCCTTTAGGAGCCAGCAAATCTTCTGCTAAGAGTTCCTCCAATGCAGGAGGAGAGGGCTGATAATGAGGCGTTTGAGTTGGCATAGAATCCGAGAAAACCTGAGAAGGATTCGATTCTAAACCCTCTGACTCAAGGGCAGATGAGCGCTTACGCTTGCGAGGCAGTATGAGTGTAGATTCACGGGGTCTCTCAACAGGTTCAGGTGTCTCCAAATCAAGGGTGAGTTGGGTTTCGGCACCATCCAAATCCCCCAGATCCTCTAAGGAACGTTTACCTGCACGGTGAAGACGCTGTTTTTGAGCCGTGAGAATGTCATAGACATCTTTAGGAACAGCACTTTGCAGAACTCGTCTCACCGTTGAGCTACTGACTCCATAACGTTCTGCCAAAGTAATCGTTGTTTCCTCTGGCACTTCTTGATAGAGTCTAATAATTTCCTGTTTTTCTGATTCAGACAGTTTTGTGGATGTCATTGAGTAGGAAAGGGAACTGCGATTTACTGGGAATAGGAAACTTGGAGTAGGGAATACAACCGATTCAAGGGCTGCAAACAGATATCACAATCGCTTGTTAGTTCATTGATTAACCTTTTGCCGTGCGTCTGCTCCGTCGGCTTTGACGAGACCGGGTTGAGATGTCGTACTCTAAAATCGCTCCAATAGCAAATAAAACTCCCGTAAACACAAAGAAGACCTCTAACAAGCCGCCACTTTCATATTCCCCTTCTAGTCGGGAGTCAGCCCATTTAAAGTACATATCCGCAATGTAAAGGGAAAAGATGGCAAAGGCAATCATGCGCCAGGATTGAGAAAATCGCCCTCCCCAAAACGCCAAAATCAGGGCCGTTGCTAAAATCAACAGGAAAACATCCCCGATGATATAGAACAAATTCACCCCAAAGGCTAGAGGTTCGAGTTTGTTATCGAGTGCTTCTACCCATAAAGGAGCCGTGGAGGTTTCCTCTTCGGATTCAATCTCAGCAGTTATTAGGGTTTTAGCGTCAGATTTTTCGATTTTAGGAGCCGATACCCCAGAGGTGGAAGCTGAAGGCACGGCAACCTGTTGTTCAATCGCCACAGGTTCCTCTGGGGAACCTAACAACCCAAAAAACGAGGGACTAGCCACCCACAAACCAAAAGCAGTTCCGGCAACGGCTACGGCGATCAACGCAACCCACTGTCCAATTTCTAAATCGACTCGTTTAGAGAGGACAGCTAAAATCATTCCAGACCCAAGAAACAGATAACTGAGAACGTAAAAGGCATCAGCAATGGAAACCGCAGGGTCTAAATGCCAAATGAGTTCCCAGACTCCAAATAAAACACCTCCGACAAAGTAGAAAAACACCCCCAACCCGATACACAGCCAGACATTGCGACCGCTTACCATCTGGGGACTTTGCCAGTTTCTATAACAAACAATTGCTGCTGCCAGAAATGCTCCCAATTCAAACAGGTAGGTTCCGATGGAATACCACAGAGGTAACTCCTCTCCTTCCACCGTTACACTAAACAATAGGAAGAATAACAAGGCAAGAACAGCCCACACAATCCCAGCAATCACCATACCCTGTGCCGAAAACAGGGAGGACGATAAGGGGGACTTTTGTTGTGAAGTGCTACTCATAGGATTAAAATAACTAGCAACTTAAAGAATCAAGCATTGGGTTGAAAAGCAGATCGTCGTTTTGATCGGTACATTTCAACAAGAGTCTTTGGTAAGATCGTCCCATATTTAGGTCAGATCAGCCAGTTTAACATTTGTTAATTCATCACCCATAGTTTACCCAAACCAGACTGGCTCAACCAACTCACAAACAGATCCCGCTCTTCAGCAGATAAACTTTCAAGAATTTCTTCTATCCCCTCTGCAAAACTGGTATTGCCAAAATAGCCTTTCCCTAACTTATAGAGTTCTTGCAGCAAGGTGCTGAGGTGAGTCTCTTGCCAAGGCGAAATATGCAGGCTATCAAGGAGATTGAGAGTCAGTAATGTTTTCACCGCCTCTGGACTCTCTGCCTGGGGAAACTTGGACTTCTGAAAAATTTTGATTAAATCTTTTTCAAAAGAGTTCGCTTGTCTAGCCCCTAGCAAGTCTTCAATATCAAAGTACACCGCTTGCAAGACGAGTAAGCAGGCTTGAGTTAAAATTTGCAATCTGGTGTCACATCCGCCGTGAGCTTCTCCTAAGAGTTGATCTAAACGGACTTTTCCCCAGACACTATATCGGTCTGATTCTTCTAATAGGACACAAGCTTTTCCCTTATTATCTGTAAGATCTCGCCATAATGCTCTCGCTTCTTCTGCTTGTTGGGCACTAAACATTTTCATCAGGCGAAAGGTCTGTCCCTGATAATTTAAAACAGGAATCTGCTGGTCTTTATTAGGGTGTTGAACCGTCGTTATTTCAACATCCGTTCGTTTCAATATAAACATGACACTTCTGCACCTACTCCTGTCATGGCGGTCGGCTGTGTCTTTGATTGTAGTCTTGAACTTCTGTCTCAGCCTAGAAGCATTAGACTTTTCCCTCCAGATCTGCGCTAGGCAGTTCTTTTTGGGCTACAGTGGGCTTGAGATCAAACCTTTTATTTCCGCCATTTACTCAGAATAACATGGCATCTGTCAATGACTTGAGCAAAACTGTTTTGCGCTGCTGTTAACAATTGAGCAGAAATCATGTAAAATCATTTTAGATTGGGTGTGTAACTCAGATGGATAGAGTAGCGACCTTCTAAGTCGTCAGCCGGGGGTTCGAGTCCCTCCACACCCGCTAAAATAAAGGGTTTCAGCCCCCACAAAAGTGTAGGAAAAGTGTAGGAGAATTTACTCCACGTTTGCTACACTTTTTGGCTTTAAGGCTTGTAATTAACCAGTAACCCGCTACAGGCAAAACTTGTAGCTCTGTTAAGTAGTCACCTGTCCATACAATCCCCTTAACCAACAACACCCAATTTTCTAGCCAGTTGGGGATACTAAAACCCACAATCCTGAAACTTTATTTCATGGCTCTGGCAACAACGGCCGATCGCACTCTAACTTTGAATCCCAACAACAACGACAACAACCGCCCCCACAATCCCAGACTTAACCCCATAACCCAACACCTCGGAGCCAGACTTTCACAGCCAACCCCACACAATAATGAAGGCCTGGTAGAAACAAGCCTCAATCATCAATATTTATTGTCTACTCCATATACTGTGGTCAGCATTTAGGGGTGGGTGAGCCGTTGGTTCCGGGTTGTTGCAACGTTTCTCGGATTCTGGTTTTAATTTTTCCCATGATTTCTTTACCAGGAACCCAACACCCCTAAACCCCGTTGTACAGCGATACAGAAGTACCCTCTATTCCCCCTAACCTTTCCTTCCCTGACTACTCCCCTTATCTTTTTTATTTTTTCTCTGTTTTTTTCTCAAAATAAGGATTGAACCGTCACCAATGGCTGAAAGATATATATAGAGGGAGTTCTGAACCGTCACCTGAACCGTCACCCAACCGTCACCACCACAGTTGAACCGTCACCCTTTTTTAAAACCCTTACACAGAAGGACTTCTGAACCGTCACCCTTTTTTAGCGATCACTTTTAACTTTTAACCACGTCACCCCCAACAGATGATCACCCACGACGGAACGGGACACGAGGGAATGGGGTTGACGGTTGTTAAATTAAACTTGAATACAAGTATTGACATCCCCAAAGGATGACCGTAGGATGAGGCTATAAACTTGAATACAACTTTATAACTGATGGCTACTGATGAGATGACAGTGAAGCCCAAAGGGGGACGGGGAAAACGTGCTGACTACACCACCGTCCAGGTTAGATGTCCAGAACCCATCAAAGAGGCTGTTGTTAATTTGATTAATCAATGGCATTTGGGAGAAGTTCAACCATCGGAATCGGTAACGGAATTAACGGAACTGAAAACGGAAATTGAGGCGTTAAAACAGGTCAATCAAAACTTGAATACAACTATTGAGGAGTTAAGAAAACGGAATGAAGAGTTAGAAGCAATCCTTGAAGTTAATACCCTAAAAGCTGAGTTGAATGGGTGCAATCAAAACCTGAATACAAGTATAGAGGAAAGGGAACCGCTAAACTTGAATACAAGTAATAGTGTAACCCAAAAATTAAACCTGAATACAGGTATAAATCCTAAAGCACTGGAGATATTAGAACAGTCCCTAAGTCTAAAGTCTAACGCTGGGGGAAAAATTAAAGAGGCTATCAGACAAGCTTTAACCCTACTGAAATAATTAAAACGCCGCCCTTTTATCAGGACGGCTTTTATACGTTATGAGCTAGTTTAATTTTACCCTTAAAGTTTAGGATTTACTATCATCTTGATTGCAGTTAAAACCTAATCCTAGACCTAACAAACAACCCCCCGGCAAAACGCTAGGGGGTTGAGTTGTTTGTGATGACGTTTTAAACCCTATTGGATTTCACCTTCTTTTTTGGCTTTTTCAACCTCTAGCTGTAAAAGGTACGCAATCAAACTGGAAACAGTCCGTCGCCTGCGTTTCGCTAACTTTTCCACTTCTTCCTTTAGCTCTGGGTCTACATAAGCGTGTAACTGTGGCAGTTTACTTGGCACGGCAATTGTGGTCATGGCTTTACCTCAATTCAATACTACGTTACTTATAAAATCTTATCAAATAACACTTGCGGTGCTACTACTGTCATAGTATAGTAAGAGACGTAAGCTTAAAAAGCAATACCCACTGGTGTCCGTCTTCCAAACTTGCCACCAGTGGGTCTAAAACCCCTATTAATAGGAGATGACTCTATT
>NZ_JBJUDF010000137.1:0-6968 GCF_046067725.1 Planktothrix sp. | reverse complement strand
TTAGTAACGGTATTTGTGGATGTACTATTAACGGTTTCTTGTGTTCCTAGTCCATCAGTATAACTAACTTTTACCTGTACCTTTTTCCCCACTTGTGCTTGAGATAAGGACAAAGTATCATTAGTTTCTCCACTAATATCTGTCCAAGTCACTCCATTATCGGCTGACTCTTGCCATTGATAATTTAATGTTCCTAAACTATCAACATCTGCTAAGGTATTTGTTGCAGTTAAAATTTGGTTTTGTTTGGCTGTACCCGTAATATTAACATTACCTGTGGGTAAGTCGTTAATATTAGTAACGGTATTTGTGGATGTACTATTAACGGTTTCTTGTGTTCCTAGTCCATCAGTATAACTAACTTTTACTTGTACCGTTTTCCCCACTTGCGCTTGAGATAAGGTCAAAGTATTATTCGTCGCTGCACTAATATCAGTCCAGGTCACTCCATTATCGGCTGACTCTTGCCATTGATAATTTAATGTTCCTAAACCATCAACATCCGCTAAGGTATTTGTGGCGGTTAAAATTTGGTTTTGGGTTGCTGTTACTGGAATATTAACTGTTCCTGTCGGTAAGTCGTTAACGTTAGTAATACTTAAATTAGAGGTAGCTGTGGCGGTACTAAAAGCCGTTATTCCTCCATTGGTGCTGACATCCACACCCGTTTGTCCATTACTGCCACTGCTGCCATCCCACCCCCGATAAGTGAGACTAATATTACCATTAAAGTTGGCATTGGGAACAAATCGAACTAAAACTGTATTACTTAAAAGAGTTGCTGAACTGTCTGTTACTGCCCCAAATGGTGTCCAATTGCTGCCGTTATCGCTAGAAAACTGCCAAGTTCCGTCACTTGTATTGCTTAAACTGGTGACAGCTATGCCACTGGGGTCGCTGTTGACATCGGTGAAACCACTGCTTAAGAGGGTGGAAACTAATGTCCCTGGATTGGTTGTGGGGTCTTCGTTAATTGGGGTTAAATTAGATACGTTAGCTGTATTCAGGACGGGGGCGCTGTTGTTGTATTCTCCTGTCGCTCCAAAAAAGCCCAACCAAGTATTTGCACCTGTGACATTGATTCGAGTTACGGTGATACTTTGCAGGATTTTCGTTGTATCGGGTGTTAACCCGATACCATAGATGTTTCCACTATTAAAATCCCAGTAACTTGATCCGGTTGTATCGTTACTTAAGTCTAGTCCATTAATCAGATAGTAGCTAGAAGCTGACTCAGTAATTGAAGTGGCAATATCTTCAATTGTGGCTGTACTGGTGCTGGTGCTGCTATCGCTATAGTTAAATTTTACATCTATTGTCCCGCTACCATTCGTCCCGGTGGCAAACAGGTGAATTTTTTGGTAGGGACTAGCAGTGACGTTAAAGGTAAAGGATGAGTTGTCGGTGGTGAGAATTTTGGCATTGTTGCCGTCATTGCTGTTATTGTAGCCGAGTTGAATGTTGGGATGGTAGCTGTTGGCTGCAAACAAGCCGTTGTCGGGTAAACCGTTGCCATTAACACCTGCTTTAAACGTTGCAAAAGACTGAGTGACTAGGGCGTATGTCGGTGAACCGACGGGATTTTGGGTGGTGTCTGTGATGCTGTTATTGTAGTTAATAATGACATCATCAGTAAAGATTGAACTCAAGTCGAAGTCTTTGATTGCTAATACTCCAGCATAGCTTTTGATTGTTACTGCTGAAAAAGCTAGGGGGGTTTCTATTGACCCTATGGTTTTGTCTAATTTCCAGTCTCCTCCTAGGGTGGCATTGCCAGTTTTTCGGCTGGATGCTGCTATGTTAGCCCCAAGAATTTTATTGAGGTGCTGGATAAATGTTTCTCCTATTTTTCCGGCTGCTACTTCACACCCATACACTAAAATATCGGCTTTTTTGGTCAGGGCTTTTCCCCACTGCTGGAGTAGGCTATTAAAACTGTCTAAATTTTCCCTATTTAGAAGGTCTGAACCGAGTTGTAAACAACCGGGGCTTCCGTGAGAAACGATATGTAGGGCTTTAATCTTTGATAAGCCTTTGAGTGCTTTTGTGATCTGTTCTACCCCACTTTGGTTTTTGTCTAAAATCACGATTTCTGCGTTTTTGTTGGCTCCTTCTCTTAGGCTTGGATAGTTGTCTATAGCGGAGTCAATGAAAATAATTTGCTTTTTCATGGTTTTCTCTTGAGTTGATTAATTAATGGCCCAATAATTCTGACAAGTAGTTGCCGGGAGATCGCACCCAGTTGAAGGGATGAACGGGAAGGACGATCTCTGTTGGCCCGATGTACAATTTTTCCTCGGTTTACACAGTACAATCGGGGAAATTGTTTTTGGGTGTATTTGGAGAACGTCTTAATTTAACGTTAATAACTTTAGTATACTCGATTAATTGTGCGTTTGATTCTGTAGAATTACAGAAATTTTTTCATGGGTTTTTGGCCCCAAATCATATCGGTGAAAATCTTGATAAGGGAGCAATGGGAGCGCTGTAGTTGCTCAAGAAGAAATCCGATATCAAATCTTTAAATGTTTGCTACCCTTTCGTCCTCTGTAGAGACGTTCCATGGAACGTCTCTACAGGGGGTTTAGGAGATAATTTTTAGTATCAATTTTAGGATTTTATCTAAGGTTGGTAATTCCGACAACATTCTAAAAATCGCATGGGAATCTCTATTTTATCTCCCCAATGCAGATGTAAATAAGAGCCATGAACGTTAGGAAGATTTCCCCATCCTTCTAAAATTGAAGTATTATTTTCTACTGAGAAAAAACGCTGCATTTCATATAACGGTTGAGTTGAGTTTTCAAGCAATTCTGAACGATGAAACTCATGTCCGGTAATTATTTCTCCTTCTAATAATAAAGGCGTTGTTTTTAAGACTTTGGCTTGATAATACCCTAATTTTAATCGTTTTCCCATCACCGCAGTCGTCGGTAATACTCCCACCATTGACCAAGAATTATTTTCAAAATCAATAATTTTTTCACATAAATACATTAACCCGCCACATTCGGCATAGGTTGGCATTCCTAATAAAATAGCTTGTTTAACCGCTTGTAAAATTAGCTGATTTTGGCTTAACTTTTCAGCAAATACCTCTGGAAATCCTCCCCCAAAATATAATCCTTGAATTCCGGGGGGTAATTGATGATCAGTTAAGGGACTCCATTCAATTAATTCCGCACCTAATTGTTGTAAAATTTCTAAATTTTCGGCATAATAGAAGTTAAAAGCGGCATCTCTAGCGATCGCAATTTTAATTCTAGGCTCTACAGAAGGGTTTAAGAATGCAGTTTCTTTAAAAAATTCTGTTTTTGGAGTGTATTTTAATAAGGGTAATAATTGTTCCCAGTCAAACCAAGATTCAGCCAGTTTAGCTAAGTCTTGAATCAGTAGATCTAATTCCGGTAGTTCTTCCGTTGGAATTAACCCCAAATGACGAGCGGGAATTTCGATATTTTCTTGTCTTTTCAAGATTCCTATAATTGGAATATTGAGGAATTTTAAGGAAGTTTTTAATAGTTCTAAATGGCGATCGCTTCCCACCTTATTTAAAATCAATCCGGCTAAATTTAGATGAGGATTAAGGGTTTTAAATCCGAGGGTGATTGCAGCAATAGAACCCGATAATCGACTACAATCTAATACTAAAATTACGGGTAAATTTAAAATTAAAGCAATTTGAGCCGTGGAAGCTATCGGAACATTATCACCATTAGGAATGCCATCAAATAAACCCATTACTCCTTCTATTAATCCATAATCTGAAGCTAGAATCTGTTTAAAATAGCAAGTTTTAATATAGGATTCTGATGTTAAAATTGAATCTAAATTATAACAAGGTTTTCCAGTCACATACAGATGAAACATCGGATCAATATAATCCGGGCCAACCTTAAAAGATTGCACTTTAAAATTCTGTTGTTTTAAATAAGATAAAATCGCTAACGTTACGGTTGTTTTACCAACGCCACTTCGTTCTCCTGCAATAATAACCGTCATTTTGTCATAATTCCTATGGCTTAATTTTGAGTCAATACAGGCCATCCTAAACGAGTCGGTTGTTGATAAATGCGTTTTAACGTATTAATATCTCGAACCGAAATCGGTGGGGGTTCTCGAACTTGGGAAAAATACATCACGTCTGTCGGTTCGGGACTATGACCCCAAATTCCTAACGCATGACCAAATTCATGAAGGATAGCCGACTCAATATATTTTCCAGTTTGAGTGGGACTTAACCAAATCGTAAAATGATGGGATAAAAAAGGAAACCCTTCTGAAGTAGATTGAACCGAAACTTGATATTGTGTTTCTGCGGAACTTGCTCGTTTTTTCTGAGGGTCTAAGGGGGGATTTTTTCTAAAAATTTTGATATCAGCGTTTTGGGGCTCTTCAACGAAGGTTAACGGTAAATAATCATGCCATTTTAAAATAGCAGATGAAACCGTTTCTTTCCAATTGAGATTAACGTCAGGATGTTCAATATAAACTTTAATTGGAAATTTTGAAAAAACTAAATAACCAAACTTAGCGGATTCAATTTTATCAAAATAATCTCCTTGATTTGTTAAATCTTGCCAATTCGCTAAAGTTTCAGGTAAAGGATGAGGTTTAAATGGAATTTTATCCTCAGTTGCAATTGTTGCAATTTGACTAATTAGAATGATCAAAATCGTTGTTAAAATTAGCCAAATTGATGTCAAAAAACGACGCTTCATCAAACTATAAAAAACCGTAGGGGCGGGGTTTTCCCGCCCATCATCAGTGATTGGTCAACAAATTATTTAATCCAACCCGCACTTAAAATAACAGTAATTCCCATAAATAGAATTGCTAGGCTCCAAGTAATGCGATTTAAAGTTGTTTCGGCACTTTTAGCGCTGGTAAAGAGTTGAGCTTGTCCGCCAATCCCACCAATTCCATCACCTTTCGGACTGTGAAGTAGAACTAAAATAATAATACCGAGAGCAGATAAAGACCAAATCACTTGTAGAATTTGAGTAATCATGAGAAGAAGTTGATAATTTGAACGAAAAAAAATTAAACCGTTAAACCCTGTAGTTTAAACTATTTTTTAGGGAATTAACTTATAATCTGACCCGCACCGGAGTCCGATTTTCTCGAACATCGTAGTTAGCGGTTTCAATCATAGAATGACCCGTCATTTCTGGCGGCTGAGGAATTCCCAAAATCTCTAAAATCGTGGGGGCGATATCCGCTAAACAGCCATCTGTCCGTAACGGAACATCGGTTCCATGACCTGGGATTTTGCGTTTTTCCCCTTCTATTAGGATAAAGGGAACCGGGTTCGTTGTGTGGGCTGTCCAAGGATTTCCTTGTTCATCAGACATATACTCAGCGTTACCATGATCCGCAATAATAATCGCCGTTCCCCCTGCTTTACTAATACTTTCTAACAATAAACCTAAACAGTGATCAACCGTTTCAATCGCTTTTACCGCCGCATCCATGATTCCTGTATGTCCGACCATATCAGGGTTTGCGTAATTAATTACAATCAGTGAATAAATGCCTTTTTCAATGCCTTCAATGGCGACATCCGTCACTTCAAGTGCGGACATTTCCGGTTGTAAATCATAGGTCGCCACCGAAGGACTCGGAATTAATTCACGGTCTTCACCCGGAAAAGGTTGTTCTAAACCGCCATTAAAAAAATAGGTGACATGAGCATATTTTTCCGTTTCTGCGGTTCGCAATTGTTGTAACCCGTGTTCGGCGATAACTTGTCCGAGAATATTATTAAGATTTTGGGGTTCAAAGGCAACTAATACGGGAAAATTCGGATCATATTGGGTAAAGGTTAAAAAGCTGAGGGGTTCAATATAAGAACGTTCAAATCCCGAAAAATTAGGGTCAACAAAAGCTTGAGTTAACTCTCTAGCTCGGTCAGGACGGAAATTAAAGAAAATGACTCCATCTCCAGATTCTACCGCCCCAGGTGCGATGCGAGTTGGAACCACAAACTCATCGTTAATTCCTTCAGAATAGGAAGATAACATCAAATCAACGGCGGATAATCCATGACCTTCGCCATCGATGGTCATAATATTATAAGCTTGTTTCACTCGATCCCATCGTTTATCTCGATCCATCGCATAATAACGACCACTAATCGTAACAATTCGACCGATTCCAATAGCATCAATTTGTTCTTGAAGCTGCTTAATATATTTAATTCCATCTTTAGGATTAGTATCGCGACCATCCATGATGGCATGAATACAAACTTCTTTAATATTCTTCGCTTTGGCTAAGTGTAAAAGTCCGATTAAATGGTCAAGATGGGAGTGAACACCGCCATCGGAACATAAACCTATCAGGTGCAATTTGCCATTGGTTTCTAACACCGCTTGACAAATTTTGACCAACGCTGGGTTATCTTGAATCGTACCTTCTTCAACCGCGTCAGAAATTCTGACTAACTCTTGAGGAACAATGCGCCCCGCACCAATATTCAAATGACCGACTTCTGAATTGCCCATTTGACCCTGGGGTAAACCCACTGCTTTTCCAGAAGTGCGAATTAAGGTTCTCGGATAAGCTGTCCAGAGGCTATCCATCACAGGAGTATTTGCAATAGCTATGGCATTTCCGTCGGTTTGTTCACGATAACCCCATCCGTCTAAAATGATCAATACAACGGGTGATACAGACTTTGGTGCCATGCCAAGTTACCTTTTCGTGCGTGGTGATTTTCGAGTTGATCATACCATCTTGAGTTAGTAGAAGAGTGGAGAGGGTGAAGAAAACCGTAGAGAGACTAAGACCTGCTTAGTCTCTCTCTGCTTTTTTAGAAGATAGAAGTCGTAAAGTTGGTGACACTCAACAAGTTAGGGTCAACGTTATTCAGGGTGGCGAGAATTTGATTATTATTGGCAGAGCCGAAAACCACGTAACTTCAGTTCGTGGATGAAGGCAAGCAGCGCTTTTAAGCGCCTGTCTTT
>NZ_JBJUDF010000136.1:0-13068 GCF_046067725.1 Planktothrix sp. | reverse complement strand
CCTTTTCTTCCTAATAGAAGTCGCTACAGGTCATCTTCATCCAACATAAGGTCTGGATCATTAGCCGCCATAGCGAGTTTCAACACCTTTTCTTCCTAATAGAAGTCGCTACTATTGCTTGTGCTAAAAAGCGCAAAGCTTTCCTTAGTAAGTTTCAACACCTTTTCTTCCTAATAGAAGTCGCTACCCCTCTATTCTACAACCTAGACGGGGCAATCTATCCAGACGCCGTTTGCGAGGCTCAGAAAAATCATCCCCTCAAACCCGATTTTCCCCAACATCCAAAACGCCACAACCCTTACCCAGAGCAGCAGCGAGGCTCCCAACAGCAGAATCGACATTACAGCCATTTTCCCTCAGCCTCGCAACACTCAACCATAAATTTTTCTAAACACCAAGTTAGGCAAACTTTTCTCCACATTCGGATCAAAAACCGTCACCAAACAAAAACCCGAATGTTTCCGCACCCCATACCCCGAAGGTCGGTGATTAGAACTCCCGCACCAAACCGGACGGTTAGCCGCCTTAGTGCTACACACCCCATGCACCAACTTTTCCCAGGCGTCCGCTTCCCCCCGCCAAATACTGTAAATGCGTCCCGGTTGCGGCGTTTTAGTCGGTTGAAACCCCCAAACTTTCGCCAGTTGACGCACCTGCTGATCAATACTGTCGCTAAGTTGCTTTAAATAAGAAGCCGGATCACTCGTAAACCCAGAGTCCGACACCAACTGTGTCACGGTAAATTCACTCCCGCGAAACCCACCAAAACGCTCTAAACGATGGGGAGGACGTCGCCAACCGGGGCCAAGTCCCCCCAAACGACTGGCTAAATTTAATAAATCTCCCACTAATTGATAATATTCGGAGTTACAATCCACATTAATAATCCAAGTTTCATGGGCCGTTTTAGCCGGAATATTCGCATAACCATTTCCCCCTGAATTTCCCTGAACTCGATACAGATAACTCGTTAACCGCAACTTCGCTAAAGTTCCCAACCCTCCAAACAATTTTTCCGTTAAAAGTTCGGCCTGTTTCCGGGGTAAAAAATCCAAAGCAAAACGGATAAAATAACCCCTTAAAGTCGCTCGTAAAACTTGCGGGCTCCAGCGATATTGTCCGGTTTGTTGTTGATTATGCGATCGCACACAAGGTTTCATTCCGGTTAAATGCAATTCCCATTTTCCCGTCGGAACACTTGTCGCTAACCGTCCAAAACCCGAAGCCGTCCCCCGTCCTATTCCTCGATGTTCTAACATTTCCTTGAGGCGAATTTCTAACCACGTTTTTTCCGCAGGTTTCGGGGGATTTTTTAATAAAACTTGTAAGCGAAAGCGATCAGGATTTGGATGGGGAGGTTTAGGAGAAACTTGCCATTGTAAACTCAATTTATTACTTTTTTGATCAAAAATTTGCCATTCCTGTTGAGCATACAGAGGAAAAGCTTTTAAATCTTTCAATAAAATACTTTCAAACCGAATTTTTAGAGGTTGCCAACCGTTTAAATTGGGTTCTAAAAGGGTTAACCAAAATTGTTGTTCTTCCGTTGGAATTTCTGACCAAATGGTTCTAATATATTTTAATAAAGAACCCCGCACACTGGAACCCGGAATATAGGGAACGCCGCCAATTTGTGCTGGTAAAATTCCGCCTTCTGGAAAACTTCCTCCCCCGACTTGAATGGGACTAAGAATCTGTAATCTATCTAATTTTACCGTAAAATTTTTACCCGCCTCTGGGTAAATTTTCCCATTCCAAGCGTCTCGGACTTCAGGTATATCCACTTGATTTGCTTTCGGTGTCCAGCCTTTTTCTTCTCCCTCTTGAAGCTCGTACCATTTGGGTAATTCCGTCGGTAAAGATGATGGCATAATATTAACCTCAAATTGCCATATTTTTTATTATATAATAATATTGTCTAAATTCAACATTCAATCTAAAAATTCGTAGGGGTTGGGTCTCCCAACCCTCTTGGTACTATTGGGGTTATAAATTGATTGGAAGGGCGAGAAAACCTCGCCCCTACGGGGAAATCATATATTAATATTAATATTGGTGGTGCGTGCGCTTTGATCAAGCACCCTACGGGGTTTTGTTTAAGATGTGGGGTAAATCAATTCCGACTTGATTATTAAAAATCTCCATATATCTTAAATCTCGTTCATCAAAACTGACTTTTAAATAATCAGGAATATCATGACTATTTGGGGGGTTATAGGGGGGATAATCTCCGGGTTTACGTTTATTGAGTAATTGCGTTACCCCTAATAATTCCCCATCAAAACTTAATATAGGCATACATAATAAACTACAGGTGCGATAACCGGTTTCTTGATCCGTTTCTTTAGCGGTTTTGGACTCAGGATGATCATAGACATCAAAGGGAATCATAATCGGTTTTTTGGTATAGGCAACTTTCCCCGCAAATCCTTCATTTTTATAGATATAAAAGGTTTCTAATGTGCCATCCTTGCGAGGTATTTTAGTCCAAAGTTTATCAGGATCAACAGCATCTACTAACCATAAGGTACTGCGGTCAGCATTCGTTAATTTTTTCGCCGATTCTATCACCGTATACAGAATTTTTTCAGGATCAAAGCCAATTTGACGCACAGAATTAATCGCCGATCTTAAAGTATCAGTAGCCCGTTGTTTTTGTAGGGTACTAATTTCTTGATGGAAAGATTGACAACCTTCTAATACTTTTATAATAAATTCGGATCGTTTCTCTAGTTGTTGTCCATCTTCAGCCGTAAATTCTTCTTGATTAATTAAATTAGAATTTAAAACAAAATTATCCCTTAATTTATTTAAAAGACGAATTACTGCAATGACTTGTCCTTCAGAATTCATACAAGGAAAAAATAAAGCATTTTGTATATTTTCTCGTAAGGGCGATCGCACTCCAATTTGAAACCAAGGATCATCTAAATTAGAAATTGAGTTGAGAATTAAAGCTGAACCGAATGTTAATAGTTGTTGAGTTAAATTAACATCTGCACTAATAATCAGTTCAATCAGATTATTAGAATTATGAACATCAGGAATGATTGACCAAAACTCTCGTTTATCTTTATTAAAAATAAAAATATCAGTTTGAGCCACAGTTAATAATTTACTAATCGATTGCATCATGAATTCTAAAATATTATATAACGTGCTATAAAGTTCTTCATCTCTTTGACTTCCTACCGCTTGACTTAAGATAGCTAGGGTATGATAAACCACTTTTTGCGATTGAAATTCCGCTAATTTTTTTAAGCGTTCATGAACTTTTGCATATTGTAAAATCACCCCGACTCGTTCATTAAAAACCTGCATAGACTGGTGATCATTTTTATCAAAACTCGCTTTAAATTTTTCCGGTGCTTGGGGCCACAAAGCCGGGTTATAATCAGGATAATTACCCGGATTCAATTTATTAACTAATTGAGTCACTCCTAAGAGTTCCCCATCGGGATTTAAAACAGGCATACATAATAAACTACAGGTGCGATATCCGGTTTCTAAATCCATTTCTTTGGAGGTTTGAGAATCAGGATGTTGATAAACATCAAAAGGAATAATAATGGGTTCTCTCGTTTGTGCCACTTGACCTGCAAACCCTTCATTAATATGAATTTGTTTTTCAGTTAAAGTGCCATCCATTTGTCGAATTTTTGTCCAGAGTTCCTGTTTTTCTTCATCGACTAACCACAAGGTACTACGGTCAGCATTCATTAAGTTTTTAGCCGCATCCATCACCCGTTGTAAGATTTCTTTGGTATCTAATTGACTCCCATCTAAAGAGCGAGTAGCTTCTGCTAAAGCGGCGGTTGCTTGTAATTTGCGGCTGGCTTGGCGGCAGGATTGACAACTTTCTAAAAACCGCAGAATATGGGGGGCAAATCGCGTTAATTGTTCTTCATCAACTTGGGTAAATCCATCTTCATGAATTCGTTTAGATAAAGGCTCAGATTGAAATAAATTTGTTGTTAATTTATTAAGTAATTGAATGACCGCCACCACTTCATGAGATTGATTACAAATCGGATACACTAAAATATTATAGGTTTTATAGCCATATTTTTGATCATTTAATTTAACTAAAGTTGAACGGGGATCATCATAAACATTCCGAGGAATATTAATAATTTGTTGGAGTTTTGCAGCTTCTCCAGCAAAACCTTCTCCCAGGGGAACTTGAATATTAAGAAATTCATTACTTTGATTTTCAGCCACTAAAGACCAAAGTTCGGTTTTTTCTGGGTTTAAAAGATAAATTGTAGCGCGGTCTGCTTTTAATAAATCCCCTAATTTTAGGGTAATTTGTCGTAAAACTTCATAAATGACTTCATCGGAACTGGTGCCCTCTGCTACTCGACGAATTTGAGTTTCTAAGAGTTGATCTTTGAGTTTTGCTAAAGCTTGAATAAATTCGGGTTCAATTAATCCAAATTCATCTCGTAACTCTGTTAAAGCTTTTTGACACCAACTCGCATTAAAGACTTCTTGATAAATCCGGTTTCTAATTTGTAAGGTTCCTTCTTGTTTCGTGACTAAACCGGATAACCGCAGTTCCATTTGTTCTAGGCTATTATCCGCTAAAATTTGACCTTTTTCGAGAATTTTTTGATATAATTGTAATAGCTGAATACTTCGATTTTTTTGTCTTAAAATTCGATCTCGAATCGTTCTTAAATGTTCAGGTTCGTCTTGATGTTCCCAGTTTTTTATTAGGTGCGATCGCACCAATTCCTCAACCCATTTCGCCTCAAAACCCAGAGGAATATTATTGGAGGATTTAACAATTAATTTACAAATTTTTTGAGTTAAAAACGGTTGTCCAGATGTCCAACTTAAAACCGCATCTAATAACGCTTGGGGACGTTCTGATTTAACTTTTAATCCTTCAATCATAGGCTGTGCTTCTTGGGATTGAAATCCATGTAATTCAATACCATAACCACAATCAAAGGGTAAACTATTATAGTTAGCATCTTTCATCAAATCATAGGGAGAAGCAACCCCTAAAATGGCAAAGGTTAAGCGGTTATATTCGGGGAGATCGGCGCGTTTATTATAACAAGATCTGAATAATCCTAAAAATTCATTAGCTAAGTCGGGTAATCTTAGTAAACTATCAATTTCATCAATAAAAATAACAATATTTTTTTCAGCCAATACAGAATCTTTTAATAAAACATCATGAATAAATTTATTAAAGCGATTCATCGGGGATAAATCAGATTCTCGGCATCCTTTTTTAAACAGAGAAATTGCTTCTAATAGATTAAAGCTTTCAGCTAAACTATCAATAATATCGGCATAAAATTGTTGACGAGTTAAGTCAGAACTAATAATCGCTGTTAAATCAATCGAGGCACAAGCAACCCCCTGATCTTGAAGTTTACGCATGGTTTTAACGCGCAAACTAGATTTTCCCATTTGACGACAAGTTAAGACATAACAAAACATTCCTCCCATCAGTTGATGATATAATTCATGATCGGCTTTTCTCCAAACGTAAGTTGGAGAATCTGGGGGTAAACTGCCGCCAACTTTATATTCATAATTCATAGATTATCTCCCAATTTTAAAGAAACTTTTTAATCAATTGCTATCTGATAAACCTGCATAGAACCAATACCTTTTAACTCTCTAAATTCACTCTTAATAATATTCAAAGCCAGATGACGTTTAACGGCTTCATAAACCATTGAAGAAATACAAATTCCCTTGGGAAAAGCTTCCACTTGTAGACGTGCTGCAATATTAACTCCATCTCCATAAACATCATTGCCATTAAAATAAACCTCGGCAACATGAATCCCAATGCGATGTTCTAAAATCGCATCCAAGGGTAATTCCTTAGCTGCTTCCGTTAAGGTTTTTTGGATTTCTTGAGCACATTGAACCGCTTTAACAACGGAAACAAAATACATCAGTAACCCATCTCCTACGGATTTTAAAACCTGTCCTTCAAATTGTTGACATAATCGAGTCATTAAATTCAAATCTCGAAAAACGGCTGCTAAGGTTGGTTCCTGATTTTGATGATGTTTTTGCGCTGAATCTTTGACATCTGTAAACATAATAGCAGCTAAAATATTCTTCGTTTGTTCGGGAATAATTTCTAAGGTATCTAACCGTTTTTCTCCTGATGAAACTGTTGGGATACAAGATTTTAAACGATCTCGAAAATATTCTCGATATAATTTTTTTTGAATTTCAACTTGATTTCCTTGCAAATAAACTAACCCCATACTATTGAGATCAAAGGCTAATTTTGATTTTAACTCAATGGGTTGTTCCGATTCCACAACGGTTCTAAATGCTTGTGCAAGTTCAGGATATTTTTCTAAATTCCAAAGATGTAATCGTAAATAATCGGCATAAATTCCCGTATCTTTGGGAGCATCTTCTAAGATTTGTTTTAAACTCATGTTTTCCCGCACCATTTTATAAAACGCTACCCGTAATAAATGGGGATGTCCTCCCACCATTTCCATCAGTTGTTCAATTTCTGAAGCCGTTAATTGAAACCCATGTTTACGAGCGAGTTCTTGCACTTGTTCCCCATTTAATTCGGGAAGTTTGGCATCTAATCCAACATTAAAGGGAGATTGATGAATATCTAAAGGAATATAAACCTCTGTCCCGTGAGAAATGACTAAACGTAGGTTTTGCCAAATTTCAATTTGTTTTGATTTTTCATGCCAAGCTCGGAGTAAACCAAAGAAATCATCCGCTATTTTTTCATGTTGAAAGATTCGATCAACGGCATCCAATCCTAATACTAAGGGTTGCCCTAATTGCGGCAATAAATACCGAGCAAAATAGTTTGTACAATTATTTTTACTTCCTAATTCTTCATCCCAATATTGATTCAGTTGCATCGGAAGTTGTAAATCATCAGCTACCATCGCACAAAACCGTCTTAAAAATCGATTCAAATCGGCAAATACTTCATTATCTGTTAACTCAAAATTGACCACAACGGTACGACAACCTTGGTTTTGAGCATGGTTTAAAAGTCTCGCCATTAAAGAAGTTTTCCCCATCTGTTTTGGAGCTTTAATCCGAATTAAACTTCCGGGTTTAACAATTTCTTCATAAGCTTGAGATTCAATGGGAGGACGTTCAATATAAAAAGGAGAGGATAAATTAACTTGACCACCGGGTAATTCTAATTGGAAATTAAGGGTTTGATTAGATTGTTCTAAACTTGAATTAGAGTTAGAAAAACCATTTTGTTTTTTTAATAATCCTTGTAATATTAAGCGAACGGTTTTAATCCCAACTCGTTCTCCTGTGACATCTGAAAGTAGTTTCCATAAATTAGGAGCTAAGATGGTTTGAACCGTATTTTCACTATAGCCAGTGATGCGAATTTCCTTGAGTTTAGAACCCAGTAATGCTTGTCTGAGGATCGCTTCTTGAACTTGATCCAATGGGTTTTGAGTCTGATTAATAACCAGATGTTTTGCAAATTTAATTAGTTCTAAGACCTCTACATCCATGATCAGGCCCTCTTGGTTGCCTTTTTTCTTTTAACATACCATGAATTTTATGAATTTTATGAATTTTATGAATCATTAAGACATCCTGATCATGAGAATCTTGAATTTTATGATTTTTTTTTGATGAAGAATTCGGCTTTTATTTTCTGCAAATGTAAATATACTAGATTTAGAAATATTTAGCTAGGCTTCCTACTTCCTTATTTTTTGTTAATCAGGGTAAAACTATGAACCTTTCCAATCAAGTTGCTTTATCTCCACAAACCTTAAGCATTTCAGAGTTTATTGCACCTCTGACGCCCAGCAATTTTCGCACGGAAATAAAGTCTGTTGAGCAACAGCTTAAAACCGTTTACCAAACTCTAACAATGTTGCGGGTCAGTAATCATAGTTTTGAAGTTTTTCTCAATGAAATGCTCAATGCTATTACCTTAAAAATTGGAGAACTTTTAGGGGCGGATCAAACCACTGTTTTTTTACTCGATGAAGACCAAAACGAACTCTGGTCATTAGTAGCTAAAGATGAAGGAAAAAGATCGTTAGAAATTAGAGTTCCCTTGAGTCAAGGCATTGCGGGTCAAGTCGCTCGTTCAAAAAAAAAGATTAATATCCCGTTTGATTTTTATGAATATCCAGAATCGGCTTCTGCCAAAGCTTTAGATCAAAAAAATGGGTATCGAACCTATACAATGTTAACGTTACCTTTATTAAATGAAGAAGGAAAATTAGTCGCCGTTGTCGAACTTTTAAATAAACTTAAAAAATATGGTCATTCGGGTTTAACCTTGCAAGAACGGATTGATTTGACTGGGTTTAGTACCCAAGATGAAACTTTATTTGCTGAGTTTTCACCGTTAATTAAATTAATTATTGAAATTTCGCAATCCTTTTATAATGCTACTCAAAAACAACGGGCAGCAGAAGCGTTATTAGAAGCAACTCGTTGTTTAGCATCGAGTCGTTTAAACCTGGAAGAAACCCTAAAACGGGTGATGAATGAAGCTAAAAAATTAATGAATGCGGATCGCAGCACTATTTGGTTATTAAATGATGAAAAAACCGCATTATGGGCTAAACTTCCTCAACAGGATGGTACGTTAAAAACCACTACGGTTCAAGTCGGACAGGGGTTCGCTGGCATGGTCGCTCAAACGGGTAAACCTGTTAATATTGCCTTTGATTTATACAATCATCCTGATGCAGAAACCTCGAAAACATTTGATCAAACAAATGGGTATCGCACTTGTAGTTTATTGTGTATGCCTGTATTTAATGCTGATGGAGAATTGATTGGGGTGACGCAGTTAGTTAATAAATGCAAACAGGGGGATTTTCCGAATTATGATCCTGCCAATTGGCCGAATGCACCTGAATGTTTTAAAGCTAGTTTTAACCGCAGTGATCAAGATTTTATGGAAGCATTTAATATTCAAGCAGGAGTTGCAATTCAAAATGCTAAACTCTTTGAAACGGTTAAACAACAATATGCTAAAATTCAACAACAAGAACAAATGCAACGGGATATGCTCCGTAGTTTAACAAACGGTGTGATTTCGACCAATTCCCAAGGTGAAATTATTGCAGCAAATCCTAGTGCTAATCGATTGTTAGGAGTCAGTGAAACTGACTCCTTAGAAGGCAAATCTATTTTTGAATTAGTGCGCTTGAAAGGTGCTGATTTTCCGAATTGGTTTAATATTGCTTTAACCGGAAATAATGAAAAATCCCGTCAACAATTTTATCCTGATCAAACCTTAATTTCTGGTCAAAAATCTGAATCCAGTGTGCATTTATCGATTAATTCTATAGCCGACGCAGGAAACCAACAGAATATTTATGGGGCATTAGTGGTAATGGATGATATTAGCGATGAAAAACGTCTAAAAAGTACCATGTATCGCTATATGACTCAGGAGTTAGCTGAACAATTATTAGCCAGTGGAGATGCTAAATTAGGCGGTGATCGCAAAGAAGTTTCTGTGCTATTTTCTGATATTCGAGGTTATACAAATCTTGTCGAAAGTATGGACGCAGAAGCCGTTGTTGGGATGTTAAATGAATATTTTAATGTCATGGTTGAACCGATTTTTAAGCATAAAGGAACCCTGGATAAATATATGGGGGATGCCATTATGGGGGTGTTTGGTTCACCGATTCCTTTAGAAGATCATGCCTGGAAAGCGGTACAAACAGCCTTAGATATGCGGTCAGCTTTGGTTAACTTTAATCAACAACGAATCGCACAAAAACAATCCCCCATTCGCATTGGAATTGGGATTCATTCAGGAAATGCAATTAGCGGAAATATTGGTCATTCTCGACGGATGGAATTTACAGTAATTGGAGATGATGTTAATTTAGGTTCTCGGTTAGAAGGGACAACTAAACGCTATAATTGTGATATCATTATTAGTGGCAGTACCTATCAATTTTGTGCTGATCAATTAATAGTTCGAGAGTTAGATATTGTTCGGGTTAAAGGTAAAACTCAACCCGTTTCTCTCTATGAATTAGTCGGGGAAAAATCGGCTATTATTTCTGATCAAAAACTTGAAGCGATCGCTTTTTATGAAGCGGGA
Source organism: Planktothrix sp. (assembly GCF_046067725.1). NCBI lineage: Bacteria > Bacillati > Cyanobacteriota > Cyanophyceae > Oscillatoriales > Microcoleaceae > Planktothrix > Planktothrix sp. The sequence continues at coordinate 2,987 of NZ_JBJUDF010000136.1, read as the reverse complement.
CGCCAAGCTTATCTCAACCGAGATTTTACCACTGCATTAAGTAAGTTTGCCGCCGTATTATCTTTAACTCCTGAAGATTCTGCCGCTACCCTCCATATCCAACGCTGTCAACATTGGTTAAAAACATCGTTACCATTTGATTGGGATGGGGTAGAAAATTTAACCGAAAAATAATCTGTAGAGACGTTGCATGCAACGTCTCTACGGGGAACGAATGCGTAGCAAACATTTAAACGCGATTTCTGCTAACCCTCAACCCAAAAGATTTAACCATTCTTCAACCTGAATCTTTAGGGTTTGACCTAATTGTAACAAGCGACGAATGGAGTGGAGTAGCCCCGTATTAGATTCAGGATTAATTTGAAGGTTAATCATTGAATCTAGCAAACTATTTTCTAATAGTTCAAGATAGGTTTTCTGCTGGTTTCGTTGTAAATATCCCAAACACAATGGAATAATATAAGTTTTCAGATATTGAAAATATAATTCCTGGGCTTGGTTTAAAGAAACCCCTAAATTCAATTGCTCACTCAGTTGAATTAACCGTTGCAAATTTTCGACATCCTCAGCAATTGTTGTTAGATCATTATCCTGTAATATTCGCCAGAGACAGTGAATAATTAACCGTTCAAAACTTTCTGTCACCTCTGAATGTTGCAGACGACATCGTAATAATTGCGCTTCGGCGGCGATCGCTTCTAATTCTCCTAAATGATTAACACTTAATCGCCCTTCGCTGCTTTCTGATTCTAAGGCGCGAACACTGGTTAAAAACCGATTTCCTAATGCCACTTCTGTCGCCACTTGTAACTCAGGGGGGACGGCTAATTCATCTCGATGAAATGCCATCATAATTCCATAATTATCTCGATAAACCTGAGTATACAATTGATCCAAACGAGTTAACGTTTCTTGGCATAATAACCCCATAATTCGCTGCCGTTCTTCAGGAAATAAATCTCGTAAACTAAAAGCATTATCTCCAAAGTTCTGAACTAATCGTAACATTAAATTGGAAGCACTTGCTTCCTGTAATGCTTCAAATAACCGATGTTTTAATTCAAAATAAGCTCGTCGTTCACTAAAAGGTTGAATACAACAATGGAAATCCCACCCCCCTAAATGCAGAACTGCAAAGATAAAATGGGTTTGTTCCCGTGTAATTTCTGACACTAATAACACTTCACCCACTGCCAAACTTAAAGCACCCATGCGTTGTATTTGATAGTCTAATTGTTGGGCGTTATAACAATAGATTGGTTGTTCCCGTTGATAGGTAGTAAATAATGAGGTAATGGCATAATGGGCGGCAACTTGTTTTAAACTAATTCGTGCCGTTGCCACTAATTGATGATAAACTTCATCCCCGGTTTTGAATAATTCAACGTTACTGGGTGCCAAAGCTAAATTAAAAATAAATTCTGCTTCTAAGTCTACCCCCGCCACTTCGGTTGCTAATTCAATAGCCCGACTCGCATACCGTAAAATTTGTGTGCCTTCGGGTCGAGATAATTCTTCAAAAAACCAGCCACAACTGGTAAACATTAACAGACAATGACGCTGCATTTCTAATAGTCGTAAAGCGTCTACTTGTTCTGCATGAGTCAATTCATGGGTTTGATGTTGGGCAAAAAAAGCATTAATATTAGCATCGGAACGATCCCGAATCACCTCAATATAATCATCCCTGGCTACCCAAGGATCATGGAAAAATTGACAACCATATTGATCATAAATTTCGATTAAGCGATCGCGTAATCCATTTAACGTATCCCGTAGGGGACGACGCCACTGTTGATGCCATCCCCCTCCAGAAGCACAGCCACAGTCATCCTGCCATCGGTCTACCCCATGACTACAACTCCAGGCCGTCAGGGGTTTGAGTTCCACTTCCCAAGTCGGAGGATGTAAACTTAAATAATGGGCAAAATTCGTCACTGTCCAGCCATTCTGGGGAAATTCGGCGACAAAGGCATAAGCTAAACATTTTTCGGTTCCCCCCTTATGGTGGCCAAAGGTTTCGCCATCGGTCGCCACAGAAATTAATTGACTCGGACGATGATCGCCGCGCACCGCTTGACGAATGCGTCCCGATAGATGATGGGAACTATTTAAAACATCATTAAACCCCATATCACGGGAGATGGGGCCATCATAAAAGAAAATATCAAGATAACGAGATTTGTCTTGGCTTCCGGTTGGGTCGGGAAGATAACAACGATAGGGACGGGTGGGATCAATTTGACTTCCCCCTACTTCCAGCCATTCTGGTTCGGGACAGTCCGAGGTCGGGAACGGCCGACAACGTTGGGCTTGAGAGGGGGCTAAAATGGTAAAGCGAATGCCTTCATTAATTAATGCTTCTAAGGTAGCATAATCAACGGCCGTTTCTGCTAACCACATTCCTTCGGGATCACGACCAAAACGAGAGCGAAAATCCGCTTTTCCCCAACGAATTTGGGTAGATTTGTCTCGTTCATTGGCTAAGGGTAAAATAATATGGTTATAAACCTGGGCGATCGCATTTCCATGTCCATTTAAGCGTTGACAACTTTTGCGATCAGCTTCTATGATTTTTTGGTAAACTGACTGATCATAACGTTCTAACCAACTCATCAGAGTCGGGCCGATATTAAAGCTTAAATATTCATAATTATTAACGATTCCCACCACTTCCCCGTGATCATTAAAAATCCGAGCAAAGGCATTGGGACGATAACATTCATGGTGAATTCGTTCATTCCAATTATGATAAGGTGCGGCACTGGATTGACGTTCAATCACATTAAGATAGGGATTTTCACGGGGAGGTTGATAAAAATGTCCGTGAATAGTGACATAAACTCCGGTAGCGGTGGGTTGGGGATCAAATTCAAGAGGTTGAGGTGATTTTGACCCCGCCAGATTTAGGTTTGTATCAGCAATTTCAAACGTTGGAGAATTCGGTGTAGAAACCATGCAAGTGTAATCCTATAAAATAAAAACAA
>NZ_JBJUDF010000135.1:0-2695 GCF_046067725.1 Planktothrix sp. | reverse complement strand
CATTTTCCTCCTTAGACAACGTAACATGGCAAAGATTAAGAGCATGGACAGTTAGTAGATGTGGAAAGGCAAGTTACAAGAAGTTGACTAAATACTTCAAGAAAAACGGCAATAGAGCATGGAGCTTTGAAACACAAGAAGGTCTTAGACTATTGACCCATGCAGAAACACCTATTACCCGTCATGTAACTGTTAGACCTGAAGCATCACCCTATGATGGAAACTGGACGTACTGGAGCACAAGAAAGGATACATCCCACGATATCCCAAAACGAGTAGCATTTCTGCTTAAAAAACAAAAAGGTAAATGCAATCTCTGTGGTCAATATTTCACCCCAGATGATATTGTAGAAATCGACCATATTCAACCCACAACTCTAGGTGGGAAAGATGAATATAAGAACCTACAACTACTGCATCGCCACTGTCACGATATTAAAACGGCAACTGATGGGTCAAACAACTCAAAAGAAACCGGATGTTCTGATTGACAAAACGGGCAATTAGACTAGGAGCCGTGTGCGATGAAAGTCGCAAGCACGGTTTTGAATGGGAGGTGAGGGTTGCAAAGCTCTCATCGACCCCTAATAAGCAAGACGGTCTCGGAATAAAATTACAAGACAACGACTTAGGAGGAGATTTTATGGCGCTCGTACCCATGCGGCTTTTGCTGGATCACGCGGCTGAAAACGATTATGGACTTCCTGCATACAATGTGAACAACATGGAGCAGATCCAAGCAATTATGCAGGCTGCGGCTGAAACCAATAGCCCTGTGATTCTGCAAGCTTCTCGCGGTGCTCGTCAATATGCAGGTGAAAGCTTCCTGCGTCACCTGATTTTAGCGGCGGTGGAAACCTATCCCCACATCCCCATTGCCATGCACCAAGATCACGGCAACTCTCCCGCCACCTGCTATTCTGCGATGCGTCATGGCTTCACTAGCGTCATGATGGATGGCTCTCTCGAAGCTGATGGCAAAACCCCTGCCAGCTTTGAATATAACGTGGCTGTCACCTCGGAAGTGGTGAAAGTGGCTCACTCCATTGGCGTTAGCGTTGAAGGTGAACTGGGTTGTTTAGGTTCCCTCGAAACCATGCAAGGTGACAAAGAAGATGGTCACGGTGCAGAAGGTAAGTTAACGATGGAACAATTGTTAACTGACCCTGACCAAGCTGTTGAGTTCGTGGAAGCCACTCAAGTTGATGCTTTAGCGATCGCCATCGGAACCAGTCACGGTGCTTACAAGTTTACTCGTAAACCCACCGGGGAAATTCTGGCTATTAGCCGCATTGAAGAAATTCACCGTCGCTTACCCAATACTCACTTAGTGATGCACGGGTCTTCTTCTGTTCCTGAAGATCTCTTAGCGATGATCAATGAATACGGTGGTAAAATCCCTGAAACCTACGGGGTTCCTGTGGAAGAAATCCAAAAAGGAATTAAGAGCGGTGTCCGTAAAGTCAATATCGATACCGACAACCGTTTAGCCATTACCGCCGCCTTCCGTGAAGCTGCGTTTAAAGATCCTTCTAACTTCGATCCTCGTCACTTCCTCAAACCTTCTATCAAATACATGAAGAAAGTTTGTGCGGATCGTTATAACCAATTCGGTTCTGCGGGTCATGCTGACAAAATCAAAGTTCAAACTTTAGATGAATTTGCAGCCAAATACGCTAAAGGTGAACTGAGCGCTTCGACTAAAGCGGCTGTTGCTGTCTAATTTTAACGCTCAATTTTTAACCTAAAGGGTTTAAAAACCTGGTTTTCTCTACTGAGAAGCCAGGTTTTTGAGTCGTTAGACCTTAATCTAAATGTTCTAGGAATAATTACAAGTTCGTTAAAATACAGTTCCATCACTGTCTAATTTAAGGGGAGGAGAACCATCAGAACGGCGTTGTTTAGCGATTTCACGTCCAGCGTTCCAGGTTCCTCCTTGTAAAACTTTAACTAAGGGAAATTCCCTAGAGGTAAGGTTTAATTTTTTGCGAATAATTTCAGCAATTTGATCGAGTATAATGATGGTTAGCGATCGCCATTCTATAATGATTGTAGAATCTGGTTTATGGAAAATTTCAGATAAATGGGGTTCTTTTAATTCTAATAATCCTAAATCTAAGCTTAATCCACCATTGCGATATTCGGCTAATCCGGTTAATTGATCTAAATCCGTAATTTCTAATCCTAAATTCTGTAAAGGTTCAAGTAAAGAATAGGTTAACCATTGGGATAATTTATGAAAAGGAACAAAGGGATATTGTGAATCAAAGGCTTCCAAACCTGGATAATACCAAACATCTCCTAAATTAACCTGATGAATCGTTAATCGTCCCGGCCAAATTTCTCCTAATCCTTCTAAAATAGCACTTAAAACTGTAACTGCACTGAGTTGATGATCTTGGGTTTGGCTTAAAAAATAATCGGCTAATTTTCCAGGTCTAGGGTTTTGGTTTCCAAATAAATGAGGATAATGATATAACGTTTGACCTAATTTTTTTAATAGTTCTAATCTTCCTTGAATTCCAATTAAAGGATTATTATTATTAACTTGAAATCCTTGGATTAATTGAGATGCTGTTAAATTCATTAATCCAACAGCATCTACTTGAAAGGGATATTGAGGATCACTGGAAAATAAACCTTGACAGAACATTTGATAACTAGCAATTGCTAACCCTTCAGAACGTCGCCAAAT